>NZ_SOGO01000030.1:0-116651 GCF_004403415.1 Cryobacterium sandaracinum | reverse complement strand
CCCGGCCGCGCCGCCCGCCCAGCGGCTAGCGCCCGCCCGGGGCGGCGCCGGACCAGGCATTCCGCAGCAGCAGAGTCAGGTCGTCGGGGGTGACCGCGCGCGGGTTCGACGCGGGAACGGCCGGCAGGACCAGTGCCACGGCCCGGGCGATGTCCGACTCCTGAAACCCGAAGTCCCGCAGCGCAGTCGGTGCGTGCAGGCTGTCCCGCAGGGCGAGTAACCCTTCGACGGCGGTGCGCGAGCCCAGGGCGGCGGCTATCCGCGCCTCGGCCTCGGTGGCGGCGGGCGCGTTGAGGGCGATCACATGCGGCAGCACGATGGCGTGCGTCTGCGCGTGCGGCAGCCCGAAAGTCCCGCCCAGCACGTGACAGATCGTGTGATGCAGGCCCGAACCGGCGCTGGAGAACGCGCTCGCCGACAGATACGCGCCATAGAGGGCATCCTTCCGGGCGGCCAGGGCTCCGTGGATGCCGCCGCCCCCCAGAACCGGATCGCTCCCCGATGTGTCCGAGCCGGCCGCCTCCGCGGTGTGCGGTCCGACCCCGGGAGCCACGGCGATTCGCGGCAGGGCGTGGGCCAGCATTCGGATTCCCTCAGCGGCGAGCAGCGCGCTGACCGGGTTCGCGCCCGGGGCCCAGAGGGCGTCGACGCCGTGGGCGAGGGCGTTCAGCGCGCTGGACACGCTCAGCTCGCGAGGGAGGGACAGCGTGAGGTCGGCGTCGTAGATCACGGTGCTGGGCAGGACCCTCAGATCGAACCCGGTGGTCTTCACCCCGTTTTCGACCAGCCCCCAGACCGCGGTGGCCTCCGAACCGGAATAGGTGGTGGGCACCGCCACGATCGGCAGTCCGCCGGTCCGCTCGCTGCGCAACGCGAGAATCTTGGCCAACCCGATCGCCGACCCGCCGCCGAGGGCAACGATCACGTCGACGCGAGCCGCCTGGGCCGCCCGATGGGCGCGCTCGGCCGACTCCGCCGGAACGTGCTGCACGACCTCATCGAACACCAGCACCGAACGGATGCCGGCGAGCACCGCCGCGGACCGCTCCATTTCCCGCCGGGTCGCGATCACCATCACGCGCGGGGCGCCGGGGGTGCCGCTGGCGCCCAAGGTGCCCGCCGTAGCGATCACGCTCGCCGTGCTGGTGCTGGTGCCGGTGCCGCCGGCCTGCACCGTGCCGCCGGCCTGCACCGTGGCCGGCTGCTCGCCGAGCACCTTGCCGAGCACCTCGCCGAGCAGCTCGCCGGCCCGCCCGGTGCCGAAGAGCACGCGCTGTCGCTGCGTTCGATACTCGAAATCGAGGCCCGGCCCGACGGGCTGCTCCCTCACGGCACGCCTACGCGCGGGTCTGCATGGGGCGGGCCAGCCAGGCTCGGGCGGCGGCGACATCCGTGGCGGCGATGCCGTGACCTCCGTCGCGCAGCTCGCGGTCGACCTGGGCGCCGCGCCCGATGAGGGTGGCGACGGCCCGGTCGGCGCTCGCGAGCGGGGCCATCAAGTCGGAGCGTCCGTTGAGCATCAGCACCGTCGTGTCGGCGAGGTCCGTGGCGAGCGCGCGATCGTCGAGCGGGAACATGCCGGAGAACGCGACGACCCGGTCGAGAGCGTCGGGGTGCAGCAGGGCCGTGGCCAGGGCGATGTTGGCCCCGTTGGAGAAGCCCACGGCGATAATGCGGCGCCCGTCGAGGTCGTAGTGCTGCCGGGCTTGGGCGATGAAACCCGCCAGTTCGCCGGCCCGCAGCACCACGTCCTCGACATCGAACACGCCCTCGGAGAGGCGGCGGAACCAGCGCAGCATGCCGCCCTCGGTGACGCGACCGCGCGGGGCGAGCACGGTCGCGCCGGGGTCGAGCGCGTCGGCAAGGGTGAGGATCTCCTGCTCATCGCCGCCGGTGCCGTGCAGCATCAACAGCACGGGGGCGGAGACATCCGTGGGGTCTGAGCCGGGCGGGCCTGAGTCGCCGGATGCCGTCGGCGAACCCGCCCGGAAAACGTGCACCCAGTCGAGATCGGTCTGTGGGGAGTCGCGTTGCTCGGTCATCGAGGGTCCTACTTCTCCGCGACGAGGGCCGGGTTGTTCTCGCTCGGCAGGGTGATCGGAACGACGGCGCGCTCGATCTGGTCCCGGCTGGGCTCGAGCCACGGCGGCAGCTTGAGAGAGCGGCCCAGTTCCAGCAGTGGCTCGTCGATGTCGAAGCCGGGGGTGTCCGTCGCGATCTCGAACAAGACGCCGCCGGGCTCGCGAAAATAGATCGACGTGAAGTACTGCCGGTCGAGGATCGCCGTCACGCCGTAGCCGCGCGCGACGAGTTCCTGGCGCCACTGCTCCTGCGTGGTCTTGTCCGGCACCCGGAACGCGATGTGGTGCACGCTGCCGCCGGCGGTCAGGCCGACCTGCCCGTTCGGGTCGGCGAGGATGTCCACGATGTTGCCGGGGGCTCCGTCGCCGGCACCCACCCGGATGCGGTCGGTTGTCTCCTCGATCACGTGCATGCCGAGGTCGCGGGTGAGCACCTCGACGGTGCCGGTCGGGTCGGCGACGGTGAGCACCGAGGAATGCTGGCCGCGCACCGCGTACTCGGCGGGCACAGATGCCGAGTCCCACGGATTGCGCGGATCAACCGTCGACGAGGCCACGAGGTCCAGCTGCAGGCCGTCGGGGTCACGCAGGGAGAGGCGTTCCTCGTCGGCGGAGCGGCGCACGAATTCGGATTCGACGCCGAGTTGCCTGAAGTGGCCGGCCCACCAGCCGAGGCTGCCGGCCGGCACCGAGAAAGCGGTGGACGTGGACTGGCCCGAGCCGGGGCGCCCGCTGGAGATGCCCGTCCAGGGGAAGAAGGTGAGCAGCGAACCCGGGCGGCCCGCGTCATCCCCGTAATAGAGGTGGTAGGTGCCGGGGTCGTCGAAGTTGACCGTTTTCTTCACGAGCCGCAGGCCGAGGCCGGTCACGTAGAAATCGATGTTGCGCTGCGGTGCACCGGCAATCGCGGTGACGTGGTGCAGTCCGGAGGTGTGCGGAGTCACGGGGTCCCTTTCTGGCGGGAAGCTGGTCGGTGTGCTGTTGGCGTCGAGTCTGGCATGCGCTTTCTGAGCTGCGCAGTCCGGCGTGATGCCGACTTCTATGCAAACACATGTTTCTGTGGATTCATTCCCAGGCACGTGCAGCTCCCGCGCGAGGGCGAATGCGCCGCTCGGGCCGCTCGGGCCGGGCCGACGGGACTACTCTCCCTGGCCGACATCCCAGGAACGCTCCGGCAAGTCCTCGAGCCAGTTCCCGACCGAATCGTCGTTCGCCAGGGAGATGCTGCTCTCAGCGGGACACGCCAGCCCCGGCGGAACCGAGCACGACGCCTCGGAGATCAAATCCCGGCCGTCGACATCCTTCGGCGGTTGTGCACCCGCGTTCCCAAACATCGAACCCCCTCAGTCGGCTTTTCCGGTGCGGTCGCCGGGGTCCGGGGCAACAGTTTGAAGCTACGCTCGCGGAGGATTCGCCGTCAAGCACTTCGAGAAACGGATGCTGCCGCGATTCTGCCGCCGCCCCGTTCCGCCGTCTCCGCGCTGGCGCTGACCCGCGCCCCGGGAACCCGCCCGGAGGCCAACGGAGACCGCAGCCGGGCCAGGGCCCGCAGCTCGATCTGCCGCACCCGGTCGTAGGACACACCGAAGTGCGCTCCGATCTCCCGCCGGGGCTTCGGGATGTCGCCGCCGAGGCCGTACCGCATGCTCAGGACGCTGGCTTCGCGGTCGGGCAGGAGGGAGAGGTGGCAGGCGAGGCGCTCCAGCAGGAGGGTGCGGCCGGCGGCGTCGCACGGGTCGAGCGCCGCGACATCCGCAATGGTGTCGCCGAAGGGCACGTTCTCGAGGCCGCTGCCGAGGTCGGCCCAGACCGGGGCGTCGATCGACCGCGGCTGGCCGGTGCGGTTCCGCAGCGTCAGGATCTGTTGCGTGGTGAGCCCGCTGGCCTGGCCGAGTTCCGCGATGGTGCCGTCGCGGCCGAACTGCTGCCGCAGCCGGTGCTGCACCTGGTTGAGGGCAGTGAGCGCCTCGACCTGGTAGGCCGGGAGACGGTGGTTCGGGCCTGGTCGGCCAGCGCGCGTTGAATGCTCTGGCGGATCCACCAGGTGGCATAGGTCGAGAACTTGAAACCGCGGGTGTGGTCGAAACGCGGGGCCGCCCGGATCAGGCCGAGATTGCCTTCCTGGATCAGGTCGAGGAGGTCGAGCCCGCGGCCGGTAAAGTGCCGGGCCACGGACACCACCAGCCGGAGATTCGCGCAGATCAGGTGATTCATGGCCCGCCCGCCGTCGGCCGCGAGCCAGCGGAGCTCCTCCCCGAGGTCGGCGGCCCCCTCGCCGGAAGCACCCGGCCAAAGCCGTGAGAGTCTCTCCGCTGCGAGCAGCCCGACCTCGATGCGCTGGGCGAGCTCGATCTCATCCGTCTTGGTCAGGAGCGGCACACGGCCGATCTCGTGCAGGTAGGCGCCCACGGAATCGGCGGAGAAGCGGTGACGGGAATGGGAACGGCTCGCGGCGATGGTCATGCCGGTACCGTAGGCGCGGGCCGGGGTCGGGACCTCGGGGCCGACACAGCGTGTGCAGAATCACCGCACGGGTCCGGCTGTGCAGGAACCCCGTGCGCCGACCGACCTCGAACGGGGAGTTTCGCTCGGGGCCCGGATCGACGATGATGAGCGGGCAGAGCCGTATCGAGTGGAGGGACGCGACTATGAGTGATGCAGAGTCAAACGATTCCGGCGAGAACTTTCTGCCCGGCCGTGACGGCGACAGCGGCGGCGGCAGCGGTGACGACAGCGGTGATAGCGGCGGCGACAGCGGTGATAGCGGCGGCGACAGCGGCGGTGACAGCGGCGACAGCGGCGGCGTCAGCGAGAGCGAGGTCGACGGCTACGAGGTCTACCACCCGCCGGCGGACCGCTTCCTCACCGCCCAGATGTGGTGGATCGCGAGCGAACTGGTGCGGCGGCATCCGCATCTCCGCATCTCCGGGGTGGAGGTCGACGAGGCCGACCGCCTCCTGATCGTGCATGACGAGCAGGACGGCATGAGCGTGCAGTGGGACCTCGAGGGCGGCTGCAAATTCCTGGTCGACGGGGTGGTGCAGAAAATCAGCTGGATCCAGATGCTGGCCGCGCTCAACCCGCACACGATCGTCAAGCGTATCGAGGTGGCGAGCGGACTCGGCATCCCGAAGACCACACCGGCCACGTCCGCCCGGGCGCTGACCTACCGGGTGATCGCCAGCGCGCTGGCCACCGCGACCAACGACCGGTACGAGTGGTACGCGGTTCCGGCGCCCATGCTGCACGACGAAGATCCGGAAAACCCCGGATGCGAGTTCTTCCGCGACTTCCCCTCCACCGTTCGGGCGCGGGCCGAGTATGTCGCGATGACCCTCGATGAGTTCGAGGCGGGCGGTCGCAGCGTGTACTTCTACCAGCCGTTCTGGGCGCTGCTGCGCGACCTCGAGCCGATCGCGATCTTCGACTCTGCCGGGGTGGTGCACACGACTTCGGGCGCCACGGCACTGATGCCCCTGTATGAGCGGCTCGACCGCAAGCTCGCGCTCGTGACCGCGCGCGTGCTCGCCGACTACTTCCCCTGAATCGGGCGCGGGCACTCGGGCAGGCGAGCCGGCCCCCCGCTGCGGAGAGGGCGAGCGGGCCGGTTAGCGGATGCTGCCGAGCTGGGTCAACTTCGCGTGCAGAGTCGAATCGCTGGGCTCCACCACGTGGGTGCCGTCCGGGAACAGGATCACCGGGATCTGGGTGCGACCGCTGATCGCGTGGGCACGGTCGGCGCCGTCCCCCACGAGCAGGAGGTCGACGTAGTCGTAGTCGACGTTCAGCGTATCGAGCAGTTTCTTCGAGCGGCGGCAGTCGCCGCACCACTCCGCCCCGAACACGGTCAGGCGCTGGGCGTCGGAAACAGGGGGAGCGGCGAGGTCGGTCATGAACTCATCCTAGGTCGGCACCCTGAGTGCCCCGCGGGTCGGCGTGCGTGCGCCTCGTTTTGGGGCAGAGGGCCATCGTCGATGCCCTCGAGAACCGGGTTTTTGAGGCAGGCCGACTGCTAGGTTCAGTCTGAGCACGAACAGTTGGGGGACTGAACATGCATTCAGACCAGGATGCCGCACAAGACTCAGGGGGACAACCGGCCATCGACCTGCCACGACCAGCAGCGCCTCACGCAGCGCCGGCGCCAGAACAGGCGCCAGAACCAGCGCCAGAACCAGCGCCAGAACCAGCGCCAGAACCAGCGCCAGAATCCTCGATCGACGACCTCCTCGCCGACTGCGAGCGATCGAGCGCGAGCGGGAGCCATCTCGACGGTGTCGGGCAGGCCGAGGCGGTGCTGGCCCGGGCCGGCGCGACGCTGCTGCAGCAGGCGCAGGCCCGTGAACTGCTGGCGCTGCATCGGCTGCGACTGGGCGACTATGAGGCATCCGTTCAGCAGGGACTGTTGGCGCTGGAGTTCCTGGACGGCACCGGCGATCTGCTGCGGCAGTCCAAGGTGCACTGCACCCTGGTGCTGGCCTACAGCGACACGGGGCTCTACGAACCGGCGCTGCGCCACGTGCTCGCGGCAGTGGAGACGGCCCGCGGCAGTGGCAGCGCCCTGGCCGAATTCTGGGCGCTCAGCCGTTCGTCGATGGTGCACGAGGGCATGGGCGAGTCCGAAAGGGCGCTCGAACTGGGGCGGCAGGCGCTGGGCCTCACGCGCACGATCGACGACCCCGAGGCGCGGTTCGTGGGTCTCAACAACCTCGGTGACACCTGCCTGATCCAGGCTCAGAGGCAGAGCGCCCAGGGCATGAACGTGGAGATGGGCCTGAAGCAGGCCCTCCTGCTCGTGCGGGAGGCCGTGGCCGTGGCCCACGCCCAACGGCACAACTTCTACGAGAGCATCGCCCGCACCAACCTGGTCAGCATCCTGATCGAACTCGGCGAGCACGAAGAGGCCCGCGAGCAGGCCGGTTGGGCCCGCTGTCTGGCGAAGGCGCACGGGTTCCGCAGTCTCGAGGAGAACAACGACGCGCAGTTGGCCGAGGTGGCCAGGGCTGAGGGTGACCTCGATGGGGCAACCGCGATGATGAACGCCCAGCTGCGGGTCGCCGCCCTCGACGACGATCCGGCTCTGCACATCAAGCTGCAGCAGGCCTTGTTCGAGATGCACAAGGAGTCCGGCCGGTTCGAGCAGGCGCTCGGGCACTTCGAGAAGCTACACGCCCTGATCCTGAAACGCACGACCGAGACGGCCGGCATCCAGTCCCAGATGCTGATCAACACCCTGGGGATCGAGCAGGCCCGCCACGAGGCGGAGCGGTCGCAGCTCGATGCGGCACGGCTGCGCATCCGTGCCGACGATCTGGACCACCAGGCGAACACCGACCCGCTGACCCGACTGCCCAATCGCCGGGCGCTCGACCGCCAGCTGCCGCCCCTGATGGGCCGCTCCCGTGACACCCTGCAACCGATCTGCGTGGCCATGATCGACATGGACCACTTCAAGCGGGTCAACGACGAGCACGGGCACGCCACCGGCGACCAGGTGCTGAACGCCATGGCCACCCTGTTGCGCGCCGTCACCCGGGACAGTGATATGGCCGTGCGCGTGGGCGGCGAGGAGTTCTTGCTCGTTTTCGCGGACACCACCCTGGAGTGTGCCGAGCAGGCGTGCGAGCGTCTGCTGGCCTCCGTTCGCGGCTACCACTGGGGTGCCCTGGCGCCCGATCTGGCCTGCACTGTGAGCGTCGGCCTGGCCGAACTCTCCCCGGGCGAGACCGTGGCGGACTGGCTCGCGCGCGCCGACGCGGCCCTCTACCAGGCCAAGGATTCCGGCCGGGACCAGATGGTTACCGCCGTGGTGCTGTCGGCGGCGTAAAACCCGAGGAGCCCCCCATCCAGAGCGCCGTGCCCGGCCTTGAACCAATTCGACGGAGATTTTGCCGAAAGGGTCGGTTTGAGGCCGAAAACAGGGTTTATGGGCAAAATCTCCGTCGAATTCGTTAGGGGCGGAGGTGCTGCAGGGCCGTGGGCGGGGAAACGAACGACCCCCGATTCACGGCCGGCACTGACCCTCGAATGCGGCGGCGACGGATGCGGCGTTTCGCCCGTAGGCTCGACGTGGGGGTTTGTGCCTCGGGGGGCCCGGAAAACGGGCCAGCCGGAGCCCGACTTCATTGACTGCACGATCGCACGATTGCACGGGGGAAACGCTTGAAACTGACGTCCGCACAACTGGACCGCGCCGCCGGCGTTCTGCTGGGCATGGCCTGTGGCGACGCCCTCGGCGCCGGCTACGAGTTCGGCCCGCCGCTAGCGAGCGACGCCGTGGTCACGATGAGGGGCGGCGGCGGGTTCGACTGGGCTCCCGGAGAGTGGACCGACGACACCTCCATGGCCGTGCCGATCGTCAACGCGATCGCGGCCGGTCACGATCTCCGCGACGAGGCCGTGCTCGACGAGATCGTGGCGGCCTGGGTCGAGTGGGCCCGCACGGCACCGGACGTGGGCAACCAGCTGCGCGCGGTGCTCTCCCGAACCGAGCCCACGGCATCCGCGGTGCGCGTCGTCGCCCGTGCCCATCACGACCGGCACGGCCGCAGCGGCGGCAACGGTTCGCTCATGCGCACGGCGCCCGTGGCGCTCGCCTACCTCGACGACCCGGTGGCGCTCGCCGGCGTCGCCCGCACGATCAGCACGCTCACCCATTATGAAACGGATGCCGGCGACGCCTGCGTGCTCTGGTGCCTGGCCATTCGGCACGCGGTGCTCGAGGGCACCCTCGACGTTCGGGTGGGCCTTGACGCCCTGCCCGCCGAACGCCGCGCGCTCTGGGAGGCGCGCTTCGTCGTGGCCGAGGCCGGCGTTCCCTCCGACTTCAGCCGGAACGGCTGGGTCGTGGAGGCGCTGCAGGCGGCCTGGTCGGCGATCATTCAGCCACGGAGCGCGCCGGGTGGCGCTTCCGGCGCGGGAACCGTCTCCGCCACCCCCGCCGGGCACCTGCAGGACGCCCTCGAGATCGCCGTGCGCGGCGGCCGCGACACCGACACGGTCGCCGCGATCGCCGGCGGGCTGCTCGGGGCGCGCTATGGCGCATCCGCGGTGCCGGCCGCCTGGCGCCGCATCGTGCACGGCTGGCCGGGCGGATTGCGCGCCGACGAACTGGTGCGCCGCGGTGTGCTGGCCGCCCGCGCGAACGGTGGGCGATCCCGATGGTCGAGCGTGTCGGGGTCCCCGGTGCTGGCCGAGCGCCGAGACCGGGCCAGCACCGACCGGAACGAGCCTGGTGCAGCCAAGCGCCGCGACGTGGCCGTACTCGACCGTCGGTCCCGCAAAGACCGTGCCGCCACCACCTGGCCTACCGCCGATCACCTGCCCTACTCCACCTCCGGCGACATTTCCACCTTCGTGCGGCACCCGCACGACGATGGTGTCTGGCTCGGTGCGATCGGCATCCTGGGTGACCTGCCGGTGGAAATCGACGCCGTCGTGTCGCTCTGCCGGGTCGGCCGCACACAGGTTCCCGACCGCATCCGTGCGGAGAACAAGGTTGCGGTCTGGCTGATCGACGAGCCAGCAGAGAAGGCCAACCCCAACCTCGACTTCGTGCTCACGGACACCGTCGATGTCATCGCGGCCCTGCGCGCCGAGGGACGCACCGTGCTCGTGCACTGCGTGCAAGCGGTCAGTCGCACGCCCGCGGTTGGTGCGCTCTACGCTGCGAGACACCGGGGGATCCCGATCGAGCAGGCGCTGCGCGAGGTGACGGATGTCCTGCCGCACGCGCATCCGAACACCGCGTTCCTGCAGGCGCTCAAGTCCGAGGCGTGAGCGATCGGCCTGCAAAAACAAGCCGGTCTCAGGGCCGATGGCCATCCGGGTCGAGGGGAGACGCGGCATCCGGTTGCAGGCCCAGGTCGATGCTCTCTGCGGTCGCATTCGTGAACGGGACCGCGCCCAGCGCCTCCGAGGAGGTGCGCACCGGCCCGACGGTGCGCTGGCGCAACGGGTCACGACGCAGATCCACATAGAGCGACACGCACAGCCCGATGATGATCAGAACGAACGGGGTCGCCGCCAGGATGGTGAACGTCTGCAGGGCACCCAGCCCGCCCACGAACAGCAGAACCGCAGCGACGGCGCCGGTGAGGATCGCCCAGAGGATCACCAGCGGCTTCCAGGGCTCCTTACGACCGCGACTTGACAGCGTCCCGAGCACGAGAGCGCCCGCATCCGCCCCGCTGACGAAGAACACGGCGGTGAGCACCATCACTACGAGAGCCGAGCCGATGAAGAACGGATACTGCTGCAACGCCGCGAAGAAGCCGGCCGCCGCACTGCCGGTGCCGGCGATGTCGACACCGTTCAGCTGCAGGTTCAATCCCATGCCGCCGAAGACGACGAACCACAGGATGCTGACCCCCGTCGGCACCAGAAGCACGCCGAGAATGAACTCACGTATGGTGCGGCCGCGGGAGATCCGGGCGATGAAGGTGCCCACGAACGGGGTCCAGGAGATCCACCACGCCCAGTAGAAGATCGTCCAGCTCGCCAGCCACTCCTCGCCGCCGAACACCGCCGAGTGGAAGCTCATCGGTACGAGATCGGCCAGATAGACGCCGATCGACGACGGCAACAGGTTCAGGATGAAGACAGTCGGGCCGACCACAAAGACGAACACGACGAGTAGGGCCGACAGCACCATGTTGGTGTTACTCAACCACTTGATGCCTTTCGCCACCCCGCTCGCCGCGGAGAACACGACCCCCACGGTCAGCACGCAGATAATGATGATCGGCACGACCGTTCCGGGTTCCTCCTCGAATTGCCCGGAACGAAGCAGTGAGACACCGGCCGCAATCTGCAGTGCGCCCAGCCCGAGCGACGTCGCCGAACCGAACTGGGTGCAGATGATCGCCAGGATGTCGATCGGCTTGCCCCAGCCCTTGCCCTCGATCCGTTCCTTGCCGAACAGGGCCTGGAACGGAGCGCTCATCAGGTTGCCGCGGCCCATCCGGTAGGTGGAGTAGGCCAGGGCCAAGCCGACCACCGAATAGATCGCCCACGGATGCAGACCCCAGTGGAAGAAGGTGTACGCCATGGCCGCGTTGGCAGCCTCCGGGCTGTTCGCCGGTGCGTCGACGAACGGCGGCGGCGTCGCCAGGTGGGTGACCGGCTCGTACACGCCGAAGAACATCAGCCCGATCCCCATGCCTGCACTGAACATCATGGAAACCCAGGAGACTGTCGAGAACTCGGTGCTCTGCCCGTCGCGGGAGAGCGGAATGCTGCCGTACCTACCGAAGGCCAGCACCAACGAGAAGATGACGAAGCCCGACGCCCCGAGAATGAACAACCAGCCGAGGTTGCCGGTTACCCAGCCGAGAACGGATGCCGAAACGTCGCCCACGGTCTCGGTGAACATCACCCCGACCAGACAGATCACCACGATGATGCCGGCGGAAACGCCGAAAACCGTTTTGTCGATGGTGCCCAGGCCCTCTCGGTGCGGTTCACTGACCGCGTCCCCGAGTTCCGACTCGATGCCATCTGCTGAATCCTTGGACATATCGCTCCTCGGTGATCGAACACCCGTCGATCGGACAGTTCCCGTCACGTCACTGCCGCGGGAGGTGCGAGAAGAAAACTGCTTGCGGCTCGCCTAAACGCTACGCGGATGGCGCGGCGATTACTATAGTGTCCGCTATGGCTGACCTCGGAGAATTCGCACCGGCCCAACCGGCCCTCTACACCGGCAAGGGCGATTCCGGCCGCACCACCTTCGGCCGGCACGGCGACGTGGCCAAGACCGACGTGCGTGTCGCCGCCTACGAAGCCTGCGACGAGGCCAACGCGGCCGTCAGCTTGGCCATGGCTGCCGGTGGCCTGCCCATCGAGGTGACCAGTACGCTCGCCAGCGTGCAGAACGACCTGTTCGATTTGGTGGCCGACCTGTCCGTGCCCCTCGACGACCCCGAGCCGGCGCCGGCACGCATCCGCGAGTCGCACCTTGTCCGGCTCGAGCGTGCTGTCGATCACTTTGCGCAGCAGGCCGCCGACCTGAGCGGCTTCGTGCTCCCCGGCGGAACGGTCGCAGCCGCACTGCTCTACCAGGCGCGTGGCGTCGTGCGCCGTGCCGAGCGAGCGGTGTGGGTTGCCATCGACCTGCACCCGACCTCCGTCGACCCGCTCACCGCGCGGTACTTGAACCGGCTGTCGTCCCTGATGTTCGTGCTGGCCCGGGGAGCCAACGCCGAGCACGGCGACGTGATGTGGGTGCCCGAGGCTTCGGCTCGGGCGATGGCGCAGGAAGAGGTCGGCGACGACCGTCCGGAGACGGGTGCCGGCGGCGCCTGACGGTGCTGCTCTCCGAGATCGGCGACGCGGCCTCCCGCGTAACCTCCGACCTGGCCGCAGGCGAGCCGCAAGCGGCAGCACGATGAGCACGAGTACCAGCACCAGCACCAGCACCACCAGTACCAGTACCAGCACCAGTACCAGCAGCAGCAGTACCAGTACCAGTACCAGTACCAGTACCAGTACCAGTACCAGTACCAGTACCAGCGCCAGCGCCATGAATCCCCCGGCGGATGCGTCCGCGGTCGACGGTCAGCGGTGGACGGTCAGCGGTGGACGCTCAGCGGGTGACGGTCAGGAAGACATCGCCGGACTCGAGTTGGGCGCCGGCCGTGACGGCATCCGCCAGCGTGATGTTCTCCGCCTTCTGTTCGAGGATGATCACGGGCACGATCGGGTTGCGCCCGGTGGCCTCGATGGCCGACACGTCCCAGGTGACGATGATGTCGCCGGCAGAGACGTGGTCGCCCTGCTGTGCGCGCAGGGTGAAGCCCTCGCCGTGCAGTTCGACGGTGTCGATACCCAAATGCACAAGCACACCCAGACCGTCGGGGGAGACGATCACGTAGGCGTGCGGGAATACCTTGAGCAGCGTGCCGCTGATCGGGGCGATGGCGTCGACCACGCCGCGGGGCGGGTCGATCGCGGCGCCCGGGCCCACGATGGCCTGGGCGAAGGTGGGGTCGGGCACCTCGGCGAGCGCCACAGCGCGGCCGGGCACAGGGGAAAGGACGATGACGGGGGCGACCACGGAGGCGCTCACGGGTGCGGCCGGGCTCATAGCAGGTCCTCGATGTCCTCGGCCAGGTTGTCGGCTTCGGGGCCCACGACGACCTGCACAATGGTGCCGGAACGGAAGACACCGTGCGCTCCGGCGGCCTTGAGCGCCGCCTCGTTCACGGCCGCGGGGTCGGTCACCTCGGTGCGCAGGCGAGTGATGCACGCCTCGATTTCGACGATGTTGGTTTTTCCGCCGAGGGCGGCCAGGATCTGCGCGGCTTTGCTAGTCATCTTCTGTTCCTTCTGTGGTGGGCACTGCGACGGGCTCATCGACTTTGATTCGATCGAAGGCCCGGGCCGCACTCGGTGTTGACAAGTGGGGTGCCCTGCCTTCATGATCTAACTATTGGATCGTACCAGTACGGACCACGCAGCGGAAGTGGTACTACACCACTCGGGCTCGACGCCGACCGAACCGATCAACAAGTGAAAGGCAACGCCATGAGCCAGACCCAGGAGGAGAGTTCAATGCTCGCAGCCGGGCCGGTGTCCAAGCAAACGCAGCTGCGCTCGATCCTGCAGGATCTGGTCGAGGAGACCCTGGCTCCACACGCCGCGATTCCGCCCGAGCGCAAGCTGATGGCGAAATACGGCGTCAGCCGGTCGACCGTGCGGGAGGCCATCCGTCAGCTGGTCGAGGAGGGTCTGCTCTACCGCATCCAGGGCAAAGGCACCTTCGTGGCGGGCGAGCGCGTGCAGAGCGATCTGCACCTGGCCTCCTTCACCGAGGACATGCGCCGCCGCGGCCTTGTTCCGGCAACACTCCTGCTGGCCACCGCGCTGATCGAGGCACCGCTCGATGTGCGGGCGGCACTCGGTCTGGGCGCGGGCGCCCGGGTGCAGGTCGTCGAACGGCTCCGGCTGGCCGGCGGCACCCCGATGGCCCTCGAACGCGGCTACTATCCGGCGGAGCTGCTGCCGAATCTTGGCGAGCAAGACCTCACCCGCTCCCTGTACGCGACGTTCGCGACCGAATACGGCCTGCGCATCGACAACGCCGAGCAGGCGGTCTGGGCGGATGCTGCCGGTCCCCAACTCGCGGAGACGCTGGGCGTCACCGCGGGGGCGCCGCTCATCGTCTTCCGGCGCACCTCGTCGGCGGGGTCAGCCGCCATCGAGTACGTCACGTCCTGGTACCGCGGTGATCGCTACCAGATTCACATGACCCTGAATCTCCGGCACCAGCTCTGATCTCCGGCCCGGCATGAGACCGGGCCCCACACACCACACCCATCACAGGAGGAATTCATGTCCAGCATCACCGAAGACGCCGGGACGCGACGAAAAATACCGGGCCTGGGCCAGGCTCAGCGAGTCGGCCGCAGCCTTATGTTGCCCATCGCGGCGTTGCCTGCCGCCGGGCTGCTTCTCCGCATCGGTCAGCCTGACCTGCTCGGCGCCATTCCGGGCTTCGAAACGGGCGGAGCCGTCATCGCCTCGGCGGGCGGGGCGCTGTTCGGGGCCCTCCCGTTGCTCTTCGCGGTCGGCGTCGCGATCGGCTTCGCGAAGAAGTCCGACGGCTCGACCGCCCTCGCGGCCGTGGTCGGCTATCTCGTCTTCTCCAAGGTCGGTGAGGCGATGTCGCCTCTCGTACTGGGGCTGCCGGCCAAGGGTGACCCCCAGGTTCTCGTCGATTACAGCGTGCTCGGCGGCATCCTGATGGGTATCGTCTCTGCGGTGCTCTGGCAGAAATATCACCGCATCTCCTTGCCCAGCTACCTCGCCTTTTTCGGTGGTCGACGCTTCGTCCCGATCATCACCGCCGTGGTGGCGCTCGCACTCGGTGTTCTGCTCAGCTTCGTCTACCCGGCCTTCGCCGGCGGATTGACTGCCTTCGGCGATGTCGTCACCTCCAACGACATCTGGGGCGGCTTCCTGTACGGCACCACCAACCGGCTGCTCATCCCCGTGGGGCTGCACCACATCCTCAACTCCGTGGTGTGGTTTGTGATCGGCGACTACAACGGCGCCAGCGGCGATATCGCGCGGTTCTTCGCCGGCGACCCCACCGCCGGAACCTTCATGACCGGGTTCTTCCCGATCATGATGTTCGCCCTGCCCGCTGGAGCCCTGGCCATCTGGCATGAGGCGAAGCCGACCCAAAAGAAAATCGTCGGTGGCATCATGCTCTCCGGTGCCCTCACCGCCATGCTCACCGGCGTCACCGAGCCCCTGGAGTTCTCGTTCATGTTCGTGGCGTTCCCCCTCTTCGTCATCCACGCCTTCCTCACCGGAACGTCGATGGCCCTGGTGAACGCACTGGGTATCCGCGACGGTTTCAGCTTCAGCGCGGGTCTGTTCGATTACGTGCTCAACTTCGGCCTCGCCGAGAAGCCGCTTCTGCTCATCCCGATCGGATTGGCGTATGGCGCGATCTACTACTTTTTGTTCCGCTTCGTGATCCGCAAGTGGAATCTGAAGACCCCCGGCCGCGGCGACGACGAGGTGCCCGACGCCAGTGCGCCGGACTCCGCCTCCTCGACGTCGGTCTAGTCCACACAATCCAGAATCTGGAGTACGAAAAATGGCTGAAGTAGTTTTTGTTGACAGTAAGGCCGCGGCGGGAACGCTCGCGGCGGCATCCATTCGCGCACTGATCACCCAGAAGCCCGACGCGGTGTTGGGCCTGGCCACCGGCTCGACCCCGCTCTCGGTCTATGCGGCGCTCGCCGCCTCCCTGGCGGAGAACCCGATGGACGTCTCCCGGGTGCGCGGCTTCGCACTGGACGAATACGTCGGCCTGCCCGCCGACCACCCGGAAAGCTACCGCTCCGTGATCACCCGCGACGCCGTCGTGCCGATCGGCCTCACCCCCGAGAACATCCAGGTGCCGAACGGCGATCTGGCCACGATCGAGACCGCGGGCGTCGACTACGAGGCAGCCATTCGCGCCGCCGGCGGCATCGACGTGCAGATTCTCGGCATCGGCCGCACCGGGCACGTCGGGTTCAACGAGCCTGGGTCGTCGTTCGCGTCGATCACGCGAATCAAGACCCTCGCCGAGAAGACCCGCGTCGACAACGCGCGGTTCTTCGCATCCCCCGACGACGTGCCGATCCACTGCATGACGCAGGGTCTGGGCACCATTCTGCGGGCTCGGCACCTCATTCTGCTGGCCTTCGGCGAGGAGAAAGCGGATGCCATCGCCGCCGCCGTCGAGGGACCGATCACGTCGAGCAAGCCGGGATCCGTCATCCAGCTGCACCCGCATGTGACGGTCATCGTCGACGAGGCCGCCGCCTCCCGGCTCGAGAACCTCGCCTACTACAAGTACGCCTGGGCCAACAAGCACGCCTGGCAGGGGATCTGACGCAGCACTCCCTGACTCGACCCTGACCCCCGTTCCCTGCAACTCGCTGACTCCTGGAGACACCCTCATGACCCCGCCCGCACCCATCCAGGTCGACTCGATGCTCCTCGCTGCCCGGGCCGTGATCGCACCCGATGCGGTGCACACGCCGGGGTGGGTAGACATCCGTGCGGGGCTGATCGTGGCCTGCGGCGCGGGGGAGCCGCCCCGCCCTCCCGACCAGGTCTTCGAGCAGAGCACCCTGGCGCCCGGCTACGTCGACATCCACACGCACGGCGGCGGCGGCAGCAGCTTCAACGACGCCGACACCGACGCAGCCGTGGCGCGGATCACCGCGACCCACCGGGCCCACGGCACGACCACGATGATGGCCAGTCTCGTCACCGGTCCCCTCGACGAAGTCGAGCGCACCGTGGCAGCCCTGGCCGGGCTGGTCGAACGGGGAGTGCTGGCCGGCATTCACCTGGAGGGCCCGTGGCTGAGTCCGGCTCACCGCGGGGCCCACGACGAGAGCTTGTTGCGCGAGCCTGATACTGAGACCGTCGACCGGTTGATGCGGGCGGGGCGAGGCACCGTGCGCATGGTCACCATCGCGCCTGAACTTAAGGGTGGGCTAGCGGCCGTGACGCAGATCGCGGGCCACGGGGCCGTGGCCGCGATCGGGCACACCGACGCGAACTACGACCTGACGCGGCAGGCGATCGCGGCGGGGGCCACGGCCGGCACGCACGTATTCAACGCGATGCGGCAGATTCACCAGCGTGAGCCCGGCCCGGCTCTCGCCCTTCTTGAAGACCCGAACGTCTTCGCCGAGCTCATCGCCGACGGCGTGCACCTGCACCCGGCCGTCGTGCGGTTCATCATCGAAAGCCCGTCGCGGCCCGTCTTCGTCACGGATGCCATGGCCGCCGCCGGCGCGGACGACGGCGCCTACAAGCTCGGTGGCCTCGACGTGAGCGTCGCTGACGGCGTGGCGCGCCTGGCCGACGGCACGATCGCCGGCAGCGTGCTCACCCTGAGCGAAGCCGTGCGCTACGCCGTGCACACCGCCGGAGTGCCGCTGGCCGTCGCGGTGCGGGCGGCCACCCAGAACCCGGCCGACATGATCGGCCTCCTCGACCGCGGTCGGCTCGCCGCCGGCCTTCGCGCCGACCTGATCGTGCTCGACGCGGGCCTATGCGTCACGGCGACGATGCAGGCCGGGGTGTGGTGCGCGGAGTAGCACCCGCTCCCCTCCAGTGCCCCGCCCGCTCCCGCCCGCCCTCCCCCGTCCGGGTCCCACCCGCTCCCGTCCTCGTCCGGGTCCCGTCCGCTCCCGTCCGCTCCCGTCCGCTCCCGTCCGCTCCCGTCCGCTCCCGTCCGCTCCCGTCCGCTCCCGCTGCCGTTCCTTCGCCAAGCCCCGAACGAATTCGACGGAGATTCTCATGAAAAAGTGCCTGGGAGGCCCATTTTCGTTCGTTTCAGGCAAAATCTCCGTCGAATTGGTTCGCGCAGGCTGAACAGAGGGTTCCTGAGCGGAGGGCTCCTGAACAAAGGTTCACTGAGCGCGGATGTCCCGCGCCACCACATCCCACTTCGGCTGACTTCGCCCGCGCGGTGGCGCTCGGCCTCGGTTGGGGGCTGCTGCCCGAGCAACAATGCCTCACCGAGCTCGGCGACGGCCAGCTCGTGGAACTGGCACCCGGGCACCCGATCGACGTGGTGCTCTACGGGCAGCGCTGGCACATTGTCTTCCGGCTGCTGGGCGAGGTGACGGATGCCGTGGGCAGGGTCGCAGCGGCCAGTCTGCACCCGTCGGGTCCCGCGCGGACCCGGGCAGTATTGAGCATGTGCGGCGGTCAAACCTGGGGGAGGTGGGAAGCTCGCGGTCAGTCTCTCGCCCACACCTCGACTTCGCTGATTGAGGTGTCTGCCGCCCGGTCGCCGCCCACGCCGCCCACCGCGATGGCGATCGTGAGCACGATCTCTGTGGTGCTGCCCTTCGGGATTGCCAGGCTTTGATACGCGGCATAGTCGGCGACCGGCTTCTGACGAAGCATGGAGGGTTGGATGCCCTGGTCGGTCTTCACGGTGAACTGCCTCACCCGGGCATTGCGGAGGAACAAGGCCTCCGACTTCGCATAGCCATTGATCACGCAGACGAGCTGCACATCGGGTGTGCCAGGCAGAGTCAGAGTTAGCGTCTCGTTCTTGCCTAGACCGTCAACGCCCTCCACCCACGACGTGCCGAGATCCCCATCGATCGCCAAAGCGGCTGGATGCTCGACAATAATGGGGTCGGATTCCGTCAGGGCACTGGAACTCTCGGCGCCGACCCCTGACACCAGGTGCAGCCCGCGGGGATCATCGCAGTCGGCCTCGGCGAGCGCGCTCTTGAAGAGCGGAGTGAGCGCAAGGAGCAGCAGGGACGTGGCGACAGCCGTAAGGATGCCGATTAGCAGCCCACCCACAACGCCCGGCCAGCGGCTTTGCGGCGGTTGCACGACGCCGACCCACATCCTCGGTTCGTTGGCGTTTCCGCGAGAAGCCATCTCCGCTCCAGTTCACTTCGTGTGACACCGGTATTGACGATTCCAGGAAGTCCAGAACACGCGGGATCGCATGTGTCAGGACGAATGCAATGCTTTGGCCGGAGCCTACGCGCAGGAGCATCGCTTCGGTCGGAAGCCTCGAGGGGTGTCGCCAAGCCGCTTCTGGTCGGCAAACGGATTGCCGAATGGCCACCACGGCTGCCCCTCGGCCCTCACCGCACACCCCCGACTACTCCTCCACAAAACCACTTTGACCAGCTCATTCACACTCCTGTGCCACGGCCGTCGAATGTCAGTGGCACCCCGTAACGTGACTGCTATGACCACCTCAGTCAGCACCTCGCAGGCCCAGCTCGGCTCGCGTTTCGACGCGATAGCCGCCGTCGACCGCAGCCTCGCGCGGGGCTTCGCGCAGCGGGCCGACCTGATCGATGACGCCCGCAGGTTCAGCGAAGCCACGGCCGCGAGCGCTCCCCGCAACACGAGCTCCCGGTGGGACCCCGACGAGATCGCCCGGCGCGAATTCTCGAGCGAACTGGCCTGCACCTTGCGCATCCCCGCACCCACCGCCGAGGGTCTGATCGCCGAGTCCCGGGCCCTGGCCGAAGACCTCCCCGGCACCCGGGCGGCGCTGCAAGCCGGCGAGATCAGCTACCGGCACGCCCAGGTGATCATCGGGCAGGCCCTCTCGGTGCCCGCCGCGGCCCTGTCCGATTTCGAGGAGGCGCTGCTGCCGGCCGCGCGCGCTCTGACGGCGGCCAAGCTCAAGCACAAGGCCCGCGTGCTCCGCGAGCGCCTGCACCCGGAGTCCATCACCGCCCGGCGGGAGAAGTCCTTCGCGGAACGCACCTCCTGGGTGCAGGCGGAGCCCGACGGAATGGCGACGCTGAGCCTGACCACGAGCGCCGACGTCGTGCACGCCATCTTCGCCCGGGCGAACGATGCCGCGCGCAGCCTGCAGGGGCCGGGGGAGCCGCGTTCCCCCACCCAGATGCGCACCGACGTGATGACCGACCTGCTGATCGACGGGGTGACTCCGTCGGGAATCGGCACGGGCATCCGTGCCACGGTCCAGATCACGGTCCCGGTGATGACCCTCCTCGGCCACAGCGAAGAACCCGGCTACCTCGAGGGCTACGGGCCGATTGACCCCGACACGGCCCGCGACCTGGCCTCGCGAGCACCGAGCTTCACGCGCATCCTGGTTCATCCCGAAACCGGGGTCGTGCTCTCGGTCGGCCGCACACGCTACAAGGTGACGAAAGAGCTCCGGCGGTTTCTCCGCCTGCGCGACGAAACCTGCCGCTTCGCCGGTTGCAACCAGCCCGCGCGCGGCGCCGATCTCGACCATACCCATGAATGGCAAGACCTTGGCCACACCGCCCACGACAACCTTGCCCATCTCTGTCCGGGCTGCCATGCGTTGAAAACGGAGACCGGGTGGACGGTGAAACAAGAGCAAGGCGGCATCCTCACCTGGCACTCACCGACCGGACGCCCATTCGTGACGGAACCGGCCACCCCGATCGCCACTCCGGGTGCACCCGCGGGTGCGTTTCGGGCCGGCGCCGGGCCGCCGAGACCCGCCCGGCCACCGCTGCCCGATGAGGCCCCGTTCTGACCGGCATCGTTTTGATGCAAACGGATGCCCGACCGCCGCTACCAGGTGTCTGGACTACCGCTACCATCAAGCGCTACTCGCCACAGGGCTTGCCCGGGATTGACGAAGGCGCGTCGTGGCAACTCGATGGTTTGCGCGCGACCGTGGGAGAGCGCGTACGTTTCCGGCAGTGACCGTCTGCGTCGTTTTAGCCGTATCGAACCTGGTCGACCAGCCGCTTCAGCGAAACCTGCAACGGCGCGAACCCCTCCGGCTTGCGAGTCACCGTGGCCTCGTCCAGGTAGACGTCCCGGCGAATCTCGAGCATCACCGAACTCACCCGCGCATCGCTGCGGTAGTGCTTGAGCGGCACGTACGAGCCCGCGAACGGCGCATTGGCCTGCGCGTCGAGGTCAGGGAAGCATCCGCCAACCGTGGCCAGAAGGTCGACGGATGCGTGGAACGGCTCCGACCCGACGCAGAGCGGTGCCCGGTAGCCGCCGCCGTGCAGCTCATCCGACAGCTCATCCGACAGCTCGGCCTCCGGGTAGGAATGAACGTCGAAGATCACGGCTCGCCCGTGCACGGCCAGTGTCGCGTCCACGAGTTGGGTGAACCGGGCCGAGTAGGTGGTGAAGTAGTCCATCGGGAGCTTCTCGTCGGCGGCGGACACCCGCCGGATCTCCTCGCGCCGTGGGTGTAGAGCACGCCCATGCCGACCGCGTTCATCTCTTCGGTGTCGCCAGGGAACCGCTCGACGTCGACCGCGAACCGGGAGAGCCCGTTGATGACCGCGCTCGCACCCGTGATGGCCCCGACGAGTTCGTCGGTGAAGTGGTCGGTCATGACGTCTTTCTCGGCCTCCGACTCGGCCGGAGAGATGACGTAGGAGTGCAGGTGCTCCGCCGGGATCGCACGCCCGCCGTGCGGTGCGTGCAGGATCACGGGTGACGTCGCCGAGTTGTCGATCAGGCGGAACAGCGCGGTTTCGGTGTGGGTGGTCATCGGGTGCCTCCAGGCCGTGGCGCTCCCGGTCGGAAGGAGTTCAGGGTCTCAGGGGCCACCGTCATTTGGTCACTGATGCTCCGTGGCCCCTGCTCTTGGGTGAAAGGAATGCATCACAGGAGACGTTCCGAGCAGAGACAAACTCCTGTTCTGGGCCTACCTTGGCGCGCAAGCGGGGTCATCTCGGGCTGCGACTGGAGCAACAAACAGAACGAGGGGGCCGCATGACTCGTGCGAAATGGCAACTGGAACTAGCCGATGAGTTCCGGAACGGACCCCAGGCCAAGGTGGTCGACTTCTGGCGTTTCGGGATGGGAGATGCGCGAACGAACAATCTGCGCGGCTACCTGGCCGAGTACGTGGTTGGCCTCGCCGTAGACGCAATTCCCGCGAGTCGAGTCGAGTTGGACGCGTACGACGTGCTGGCGCTCAGCGGCACCCGCATCGAGGTCAAGACCTCAGGCCTTGTTCAGGCCTTGAATAAGTCTGATCCGCGTTCTCAAACAAAACTGCGTTGGAAAGTGCGAAAGGGAAACGCCCACACTGACATTGGTGGGAAGCCGAAGCGACTTCACGCCGATGTGTACGTCTTTGCCTTGGTTACGTCGACCTGTTTGGCCGATTACGACCCGCTCGACCTCGATAAGTGGGAGTTCCGGGTGGAGAGCCGCTGGCAGATCGACGAGTTTGATCGGTCCACATTCACGCCGAGCAATTTGACCGTCGATGGAATTCAACCGGTTCGTTGGGCCGGACTCAAGGATGCCATAGCCGCGGCTGGGCCCCAGTCCGTGACCGACGAGATGTCGCTATTCGTTGCCATCAAGTTGGCCACGGAGCGCTTCGGAGAGCGTAGCCAGGCTGGAATTGGGTCTTAGCACATGGAATCAAAGCATTTCTGGCAACCGCGCGCGCTTCTGAAGGAGTTGGAATCAGCAGGAGATTGGCCGCGTCTTGCGACAGTTTTCCTGACGCTCGAGTAGTCATCGATTCTGTAAGGGCGGCCCTCCCGTTCTGGGGCTGTAGTCAGCGTTCCCCGCCCGCTAGATTCGGCCCAGGGAATCGGGGGATCCATGAGTATTGAGGCGCCATCGATGAGGCAGCCTTCCACGCTCACCCGATTAAACAGTGACGTAAAGGCGCCGTGGCATTCAGGACGACGGGTTGTTGAGACCGCTCTCGTTTTGTGCCTGATCCTCCCTCTTTCGGCGTGCTCAGGTTCGCGTCCGAATATACGAGAGGAGGCAATGTTTGAGGCCAGGATTACCATAGAGAAGGTCTCCGCCCTGGCCATCGAAAGCGCCATTGGGCACAACCTCGACAGCTACTTGGATGCGGTGTCCACAGGAGACGTCTGGCCCAAGCCGGCGTTCGCCACAATCCGCGAAGACACAGATGAACAGACACCCGGTTGGGCTCGCGGAGCGGCGTTCGGCGCGGTAGTCGATCGATCAATGTCCTACCCGAAGGTGCTGGTTAGCTACGCCGCATCGGGGCAAAGCTCCACCGGAAGTGGATTCAATTCGAGGGTTGCCAACGTGTTGGTCTGCGTCAGCATCGAGGTCGAGTTCGTGGGCGACCGGGTTGATGTCTATATGCCCCCTTCTATCGCTGCCGTGGAATGTCCCGCCGACGTACAAAAATACTTCGGCGGGAACGAATTGGTCACGCTTGACGAGGTGTTCGCCGCATCTCCATGACGTTAGCGGCGGCCCAAAGTCACCGACTTTCGATAGCGCCAACCGCCACGGTGGCTGAAGACGGCTGTGAGGGGTCGCAAATCGACCTTCCTGAGTCGATTGAAGGTCGATTTGTGACCCCTCACGGCTTCGGCAGGGCGAATCAGGAGCCTCCGAATCGGTGTGGAGTCTGTTCCAGACCTGCCGCAGGCATCCATATTCACTGCCGCGACACCCCCACTGGGGACAAAAAAGCAGGCCAAAGCCCTCTTTCGCGGTGCGCCCCCACCTAGGCTTGAACTTTGCAGTAAAGCCAATCAGTTGGGGGACTGAAGCGTGAGTTCGGATAATGTGTTGCTCGCAACGGGGGCGCTGGTCGTGGCGCACTGCGGGATCCTGATGGGCACGGTGTGTCTGCCGTTCGCGGCGTCGTTCCTCCTGGACGGAATCGTGCAGCTTCTGCGAGGCGACGGCCCGAAGCTGTTCCTGGGCAGCCTGGGCCTGGTGGTTCTGCTTGCCGGTGCCGGATACGCCCTGTGGCAGTTCGGAGCCGGCTACCCCTGAGTGGAAATGGAGAGGCCGGCCCTCATGGTCACGGTTTCCCTCTACCTGGTCGCGGTCTCCACTGTGCTGGCGCTGATCGGGTTCGTGCTGCGAACGGTGAGACTCCTCCGGGACGCCCGGCGGGAGGCGGACAGGCTGCAGTACATGCAGTTGTCTCCCCTGTGACGCCGGCTGAGCACCGCGCTGCCTCGGACTGACCGGCTCGTCTCGACCCTCAGTCGCGGAAGATGAGCGCCAAAGCCCGATCGGCCTCGACACTCGCCCGGTGAAGTTCTTGATTAGCGGCCATTTCGGGGCGACGGCGGATGATGAGCCAGGCGATGCCGAGCCCGATGAACCACACCGGCGTCACGACCAACGCCTGCAGCGTATCCGTCTTCTGGGTGAGCGCCCAGATCAGGAACACGAAGAACGCGAGCAGGACATAACTCATGTACACGCCGCCGGGCATTTTGAACTTGGATGCTGCGTGCAGCGCCGGGCGGCGCTTGCGATACACGATGTAGCTCACCACGATGATGGTCCACACGAAGATGAACAGCACCGACGCCATTGTTGTCACCACGGTGAACACGGCCATGATCGATGAACTCGAATACAGCAGCACAGCCGATATGAGCAGGAACATGCACGAGAACAGCAGGGCGTTGGCCGGCACCTTGTGGCGGGTCAGACGTTGGAACCGCCCCGATGCCGTGCCCTCGACCGACAGCCCGAAAAGCATTCTGGATGTTGAATACAGACCGGAGTTCGCTGAGGATGTCGCGCTCGTGAGCACGACGAAGTTGATCACGGCCGCGGCCCCGCCGAGCCCTGCGAGGGCGAACATCGCCACGAACGGGCTCACATCGGCGCGGACCTCACGCCACGGCGTGACCGTCATGATCATGATCAAGGCGAGAACGTAGAACAGCATGATGCGAATGGGAATGGAGTTGATTGCCTTGGGAAGGTTCTTCTCCGGGTGCTGCGCTTCGGCGGCCGTGGTGCCCACGAGCTCGACCCCGAGGAACGCGAACACGGAGAGCTGGAAACCGGCGATGAACCCCATCGGGCCGGTCGGGAACATCCCGCCGTCGTTCCACAGGTTGGTGAAACTCGCCGGGGTGCCGTTGGGGGACTGGAACTGAGTGAACACCATCACGAGGCCCACGACGATAAGCGTGACAATTGCCACGATTTTGATCAGCGCGAACCAGAACTCGGTCTCGCCGAACGCCTTGACGCTCGTGAGGTTGAAGCCGAGCAGAATCGTTACCGCCACGAGCGCCGGAATCCATAGCGGCAGATCGGGCCACCAGAAGCTCGTATACAGCGCGATCGCGATCAGCTCGGCGATGGCGGTGACGATCCAGCACACCCAGTACGTCCAGCTCGTGAAGAAGGCGGCCCACGGCCCGAGCAGGTCACCGGCGAAGTCGCTGAACGACTTGTATTCGAGGTTGGAGAGCAGCAACTCGCCCATGGCCCGCATGACGAAGAACAACATGAAGCCGATGATCATATAGACGAAGATCACGGACGGCCCCGCGAGGGAGATCGTCTTCCCCGAGCCCATGAACAGGCCCGTTCCGATCGCACCGCCGATGGCGATGAGCTGGATATGACGGTTCGAGAGCGATCGTGCCAGGTGTGGTTGCGCGTTCGGCGCTGGATGCGTGCTGGTTTTCACTTGCGACATCGGAGATACTTCCTTGTAGTCCAGGCAATGGGCACAGTGTCGGGGTCACCGATCTCTGCAGAAATTGTGGGTCGCGGATGCCGGGGCCGACCGATCAGGCCGTACCCGGCATCCGCGACCAGTGCTGCTAGACCAGCGCGAGCTCGACCTCTGAGACGAGGTCGGTCCAATCCGTGAGCGGTAGGTCGAGGGCGACGCTGACCGAGCGGTTCGCGACCCTTCCGGCGGCGATGTTCAGGCCACCGGCAAGGGCGGCGTCCCGCTCGAATGCTGCACGCACGCCACGGTCGGCAATCGACAAAGCGTAGGGCAGAGTCACGTTCGTCAGCGCGAGGGTCGACGTCTGCGGGACGGCGCCGGGCATGTTGGCGACGCAGTAGAAGATCGAACCGTGCACGGGGAAGGTGGGGTTCTCGTGCGTTGTGGCGTGTGTGCCCTCGAAGCAGCCGCCTTGGTCGACCGCGATGTCCACGAGCACGGAGCCCCGCTTCATGCGCGACACGAGCTCGTTGGTGACGAGCTTGGGGGCCTTGGCGCCGGGGATCAGCACGGAGCCGATCACGAGGTCGGCCTCGGTGACGGAACGGTTGATCTCGTAGGCGTTCGAGGCGATGGTCTTCAGACGTCCGGCGTACTGGGCGTCGAGTTCGCGCAGGCGGTCGATGTTGATGTCCAGGATGGTGACGTCAGCGCCCATCCCGATGGCCATGGCGGCGGCGTTGGAGCCAGCGACGCCGGCACCGATCACAGTCACCTTGGCGGCCCGCACCCCGGGCACCCCGCCCATCAGCATGCCCGGGCCACCACCCGGTCGGGTCATCGACGCGGCGCCGACCTGAACGGCGAGGCGTCCGGCAACCTCGCTCATCGGGGCAAGCAGCGGCAGTGAACGGTCAGCCTTCTGCACGGTCTCGTAAGCGATCGCGGTCACGCCGGACTCGAGCAGGGCGCTGGCGAGGGCGGGCTCGGCGGCGAGGTGCAGGTAGGTGAAGAGGATCAAGCCCTCACGAAAGTACGAGTACTCGGCCGCGATCGGCTCTTTCACCTTGAGGATCATGTCGGCGCTGGCCCACACCTCGAAGGCGGTCTTGACGATGGTTGCACCGGCGGCTTCGTAGTCGGTGTCAGCGAAGCCGGAGGCGATTCCCGCGCCGGCCTGTACCAGCACGGTGTGGCCGTGAATCTTGGCTTCGTGCACTCCGGCGGCGGTGATAGCCACGCGGAACTCGTTGTTCTTGACTTCGGTTGGAACGCCAATGATCATGGGGAACTCCTGCTTCTTGTAGACGCCTGCTGATCGACTTTGGTCAGCTTTAAAATGATAAACCCGGATTTAAAGGCCGCCCCGGCTCCGCCATGGGGACAACGGAGGCCGAGGGCAACTCCGTCGCGCGGTGCACAAGGCAGAAAATTTCCGTTTACACAGGTATTTGTCTTTCCCGAGGCCGGTGGTCAGGGGCGGATTCATCGTGCAGACACCCCGCAGTCGGCTCGACATCTGTAGCGCCCAGGTGCGTCGATCGTCTCCTGACGTCCACGCTGCTCCGTTAGATTGAATCTATGAAAACGGCCGATATTGACCAAGCAGTGGTCAACATCGCCGCGCGAATTGACCGGGCTCTCTCGCTTGAAGACCTCGACGGCGGGCTGCTCGCGTATAGCGCGCATCAACCCACGGCCGACCGAGTGCGCACGAACTTTCTGCTGAGCAAGGTTGTTCCGCCCGATGTCAGCGCCTGGCAGCTCAGCCACGGTATCGCCTCGGCAGTGAAGCCGGTTCCCGTGCCGGCCAACGCCGACCTCGGAATGTTGGGCCGCGTGTGCGTGCCGCTGCTGGCACGTGGATTCCGGGTGGGGTATCTGTGGGTCCTCCAGCTCGACGACGAGCAAACGCCCGAGGTGATTCTGCGTGAGCTGCGGCTCATCCGCCCGGAGATGGACGCCCTCGCAGAGATGCTGCTCAACCGTTCCAGCGCCGATTCTAAAGCGCGGCGCACCGACGAGGCCCAATTCCTCGCCGCGTGCTTGGGGGACCGCAATGCCGGCGTGGCGGTGGACGGTTGGCCTGGTGTGCACGGGCGCGGACCCTGGCGGCTCGCCGCGCTGCTCGAGCGCGGTGACAACGCGCAGCGCGACCCCGCCAAGAGCGGCCTGCTGCACCGTCTCGCCGCACTGTATGCCACGCTTGGCATCAATACCGTGCTGTTCTCGGCCGGCACCGAAACGCATGCCGTTCTGCTGCTCCACGACGAGATTGACGGCTTCGACCTGTCCGAGGTTCGAATGCGCTTTGAGTTCGAGGTGTCCCGCCGCGGTGGGCAGGTGGCTGCACCCGCCCTGATCGGGCTGAGCGAGCCCTTCACCGACCTGCGACGGCTGCCCGGTGCCTACTCCGAGGCGCGGAGCGCCGTGCAAGCGGCCAGGGTTGATACCCAGCTCGGCACGCTCGTATCGTTTCGCGCTACCGGGGTCTACCAATTCCTGGCCGTCGCAAGTCGAGACGTGTTGCCGTCCGAGTCAGCGCTCTTCTCCGAACTCCGGGCACTCGACCGAAACGGGGAACTGCTGCCCGTGCTCGAGATGCTCTACGACAAGAACGGGTCCGTTGCCGAGGTCGCAGAGCACCTGCATTTGCACCGAACCAGTATCTACAACCGGCTGGCACGCATCCGTTCCGCATTGGGCGTCGACCCGCTCGGCGGGCAGGCGCGCCTTGAGCTGCACCTGGCCCTAAAGGCCGACCGCTGGGCTGGCCGTCCGCGCCTCTGACGGGCCTGCCCGGATTGGTCTCAGACGTTTCGGTAGACGCGGGGAACGCGGGGACTGATGCGGGTGACCACTTCGTAATTGATGGTGCTGGCGGCCGCCGCCCACTCGTCAACGGATGCGTCGTCGTCGCCGGGGCCGAACAGCACCGCTTCGGCACCGATCACCGACGAGCCGGAGGCCACGAGTGCGGCCTCACCGAGGTCGATGACCATCTGGTCCATGGCGATGCGCCCGACCACGGGATAGGTCACGCCGTTGACTCGCACCGGGCCTCCCGTGGCGATGCGCGGAATGCCGTCGGCGTAGCCCAATGGAATCAGGGCGAGCGTCGTCGGGGCCGTGGTGCGGTAGTTGAGCCCGTAGGAGACGCCCTGTCCGGCGGGAACGTCTTTGCACACCGATACGAGCGTGCGCAAGGTCATCGCCGGGCGCAATCCGAGGTCGTTCGAGGTCTGGTTGGCGAACGGCGACAGGCCGTAGATGGCCAGCCCCGCCCGCACCAGATCGAAGTGCGTGTCGGGGCGGGACAGCGTGCCGGCGCTGTTGGCGAGGTGCCGCACCATCGGGCTCAGCCCCGCCTCCTGCGCCACAGCAACGGCCGTCGTGAATGCCGCAACCTGTTCGTCGGTCTCGACGCGGTCGGGTTCATCGGCCACCGCGAGGTGCGAGAAGATGCCCACGACGGTCACAGATCCGCTGGCTTCCGCCTGTCGGGCGCGGGCCACGAGCTCGGCCCACTCCGTGGGGGTGCTGCCGTTGCGGCCCAGACCGGTGTCAATCTTCAGGTGAATGCGTGCGGTTTTTTGCTGCTGCTGCGCGGCCAGGGCGATGAGCGGCAACTCCCAGCCGGAGCATCCGAGATCAATGTCCGCGGCGATTGCCGCGGCGAAGTCGCTGTCTGTGGTGTTCAGCCAGGCCAGTACCGGCACCGGGATGGCCGCAGCGCGCAGTGCCAGTGCCTCCGATATGTGTGCCACGCCGAGCCACTCCGCTCCCGCCTCGAGCGCCGCGCGAGCGACGGGGAGAACCCCGTGACCGTAGGCGTCCGCTTTGACGACCGCCATCAGCCGGGCTGGGGCGGCGAGCGCAACGAGGTGGCGAACGTTGTGTCTGATCGCGTCGAGGTCGATCACGGCTGCGCGCTCCGGCAGCCGTTCGGTGGCGGTGGGCACGGCTGCTGATTTCACACGTTGCAGCCTAACCCTCGGGTGCGAAGGCCAACTCTTGGCGGAGTGGCACGACCCAACGGATGCCGCTGGCCGATCATGCACCTTATGCGCCCCCTACGAAGCCAGGTCGCGC
This sequence comes from Cryobacterium sandaracinum, assembly GCF_004403415.1. Classification (NCBI taxonomy): domain Bacteria; kingdom Bacillati; phylum Actinomycetota; class Actinomycetes; order Micrococcales; family Microbacteriaceae; genus Cryobacterium; species Cryobacterium sandaracinum. The sequence goes on along the minus strand of NZ_SOGO01000030.1, from coordinate 87,047 downwards.
AGCAGAAGCTCAACCAGCAAGCGCTGACTCCGTTGTGACGGCAGTGCGTGGACATACTCGCTGATCCGAGCCTCGGCTTCGACCTCACCCGGCACCAGGGGGAGCAGCTCACCCCGTGCGGCCGCCCGAAGCTCAGGCCCGGTCATTGGAGCGGGCAGGTCAACCTTGAGCGCCGGGAGGGGTTTGAGCCCGGCGTGCCGCATCGCTTCGCGATAGACCTCGCGCACCCCCTCTAGAGCGATGGACTTCTCCGGCTCGCGCAGGATGAAAGCCCGGTTGCTGGTGTGGCGGGTGTTCCAGGTTTTCAACCCACGGGCATCCGCGTAGTCGCCGAATCGCATCTTCTTCATGAACTGGTTCACGCTCCGGTGAGCGTCTCCGCCATGGGCAACGATGGAGCGGATGTTGGGGTGCAGATCAAGAACTCGCTTGAGCACATCGAGCCCGTCGTCAATCAGATTGTTCGGCAGGCCGTTCGGGTGTGTTTCGTGCACGTGCCACGGGTACGCGTTCCAGGGCACGATCTGGGCGTCGGTGAGGCCAACGGTCTCGTAGATGTCGCCCATCCGAGCGGCCGAGCCGTCATTGTTCTCTCGGGACAGCATGCAGGAGCCCTTGGCTCCGCCGGCCTGCGGCCCAGGGTTCGAGGAGAGGGCAAGGATGACGGCGGTTGAAGCACCGTAATGGGGCGCGATGTACGGAACAGAGAAGCCGGGCAGCTCCATCATCAATTGATCGCAGAGTGCGTTGATCGCGGCCACCTGCGGCTCGCGGATTCGGTTCAGCTGGTCGTCGCGAAATTCTGGGTCGGCCATTCGTCGGGTCATGCCTGAAGCCTAGAGGCGTCTGTCTCACCTCCAATTCGCGGCGCCCCCAACTGGGGTCAGCAGGGCAGATCACAGGCGTTCTTGGTGATGTCGGCGCACCTAGGCTGGCACTGGAAGTGATCGGCAAACAGTTGGGGGACTGAACAATGAGCCCGGATTCTTTTGGAGCCTTGTTAGCGGCATACGGCGGGATCATCGTGCTGACGGTGTTTCTGCCGTTCATAGCCTCCTATATTTTGGATGGCGTTGTTCAGGTACTGCGGAGCAATGGTTTGAAGTTCTTCCTTGCCGCTCTCGGCCTGACCGGGGTCTTCGCGCTCGCCGGCTACCTTCTTTGGCAGTACGGGATCAACAACCCGCCTCTGCCGTCGTCGACCCTGGAGAGCATGGGGACCATGGCTCAGATGCTGCTGACATTTTCGACAGTCCTCGCGCTGGCCGCATTCGTGAGTCGCACGGTGAAGCTGCTCTGGAAGACTCGGCGAGCGGCATAGTTATGGTCTGTTCCGCCCAGTGCAGTCGCCCGTGACCATCCCCAACCGAGCCCAGACCTGGCACCCGTCGGCCCTCGGCAAGCGCGTCACGAAATCCCGGGACTGGCGACTGACCCTGACCGGCCCCGAACTCACGATCACCCTCGACGGTGAGCCCGTCGCCCGCGACATCGGCTCCTTCGGCGGGCTGACCGTGACCCCCGGCCGCCTCTGGTCACACCTCGAGCTGGAGCATCCGGACCGGCGCTTTCGGTTCCGCGGCATCCCGAACCGGCGCGCGGCATCCTTCGCGACGGCCTTCACAGCGGCACAGGCCGAGGCCGTGCGCGTGCTCAGGCTGCTGCAACTCGTCGACGAATTCGATCAGGCCGCCAAACAGGTGCGGCTCTTCACCGAAGCGCTCGGCACCGCCGTCGCCGTGCAGCTCAAGACGAAGGGCTGGCTCACCACAGAGTTCTCCGCCTACTGAGCCGCGCGCAAAGCCGCCGTCGGCTTCGGCCAGCTGCTCGACGACCCCGATCTCCGGCCACACATCAAGGAACTCTCCGCGGTGTCCCGGGAGACGGTTAATATCTGGCGCGACCACCTGCCCGAGTTCGTCGCCGCCCAGAACGAGCGGCACCTCGCCGCCGAGCTCGACGACTGCCAGGACTTCTTCGACACGGTCGAGAAGTCACCGCTCACACCCGAGCAGGCGCGCGCGGTCGTCTGCTTCGACAACCGGATGCTGGTCGTCGCCGCAGCCGGATCCGGCAAGACCTCGACGATGGTCGCCAAAGCCGGCTACGTGCTGCACCGCAACCTGATTCCGGCCGACAAGATCCTGATGCTTGCCTTCAACAGTGCCGCGGCGAAGGAACTGGGCGCGCGCACCCAGGAACGCCTGGCACCCCTGAGCCTCGACGCCGACAAGGTCGTCTCGAAGACGTTCCATGCGTTCGGCCTCGAGATCATCGGGAAGGCCACCGGTCGCAAGCCGTCGCTGGCGCCCTGGCTCGAGGGCGGGGGAGACATCAAACAGTTGGGGCGGATCGTCGACGGGTTGCGCGAGACCAACTCGCCGTTCCGCCTGCACTGGGACTTCTTTCGGGCGGTGCTCGCCCGCGACTATCCAGACCCTGAAGCCGAGCCGGCCGACACCACCAAACAGACCAGCTACCGCACTGCCAAGGGCGAGCAGGTCCGAAGCCCCGGCGAACGCATGATCGCCGACTGGCTCTACTTCAACAGCGTCGAGTACGTGTACGAACGCTCCTACGAGGTCGACACGGCCGATTCCGAGCACCGGCAGTATCACCCGGACTTCTACTACCCGCAGATTGACGCGTACCACGAGCATTGGGCGGTCGACGAGAACGGGCAGGCACCGGAGGAATTCGTCGGCTACCTCGAGGGCATGCAATGGAAGCGCGAGACTCACCGCCGCCACGGCACCACGCTTCTGGAGACGACGAGGGCGCAGCTCTGGAGCGGCGAGGGCCTCCGCCACCTGGAAAAAGAACTGACTGCGCGCGGCATTCGTTTACAGGCAAATCCCGAGCGACTGCTAGCCGAGCAGGCACCCACTGACTATGGGCGCCTGCTGCAGACTTTCCGCTCGTTTCTCACCCACGCGAAGAGCAACCGGCTCAGCGACGACCAGCTCCGAGATCGCCTCGAGGAACTCACCGAAGGTGAGGTGCGCTTCCGCGACGCCGCGTTCCTGCGCCTGTTCGCCCCGATCCGGCGCGAATGGGACAAGAAGCTGGCCGCGGAGGGCTGCATCGACTTCGAGGACATGCTCAACCTCTCGGCCGAGCACCTGGAGGCCGGCGACTGGGAGAGCCCCTACGAGCTGGTCATGGTCGACGAGTTCCAGGACGCCAGCCACGCTCGGGCCAGGCTCGCCCGCGGCCTAGTCGCCCAGCCCGGCCGTCACCTGTTCGCCGTCGGTGACGACTGGCAGAGCATCAACCGGTTCGCCGGCGCCGACCTGTCGGTGATGACCGACTTCGAGCACCTGTTCGGGCCCAGCGAGGTGCTGCGGCTGGAGCGCACGTTCCGGTTTCCGCAATCGATAGCGGATGTCTCCAGCCGGTTCGTGCTGCAGAACCCCACCCAGCTGGTCAAACGGGTCGTGTCCTCGACCGCGGAATACCCGCCGACGATCGGGGCCGTCTCTGTCGACACCGATAAGGCCGTGAAGGCGGCCATCCACCACCGGCTCAAGGCGCTGCACACCCAGATCGCCCGGGGCCGAATCCCTCAGCCCGTGGGCGTCAAGGTCACCGTTTTCGTCCTGGGGCGGTACCGCCACCAGAGCGACTGCCTGCCGGACTGCCGCGACCTCGCTGACCTTCTGGACGTGGAGTTCATGACCATCCACGCCTCGAAAGGCGCCGAGGCGGACTACATCGTGATCCCGGGTATGGTCTCGGGCAAGTGGGGCTTTCCAAGCACCATCCCGAACGACCCGGTGCTTCGCATGGCCATGCCCGCCGCCGAAGACTTCAAGCGGGCAGAGGAGCGGCGGCTGTTCTATGTGGCCATGACCCGCGCCCGGCGGGGCGTGCTGCTGTTCACCGTCAGGAACCGGGAGTCGCCCTTTCTGATGGAACTGATTCGGGACCACGGGATCGTGCGCACCAACGCCATCGGCGAGACTCTCGATTCCACCGTCTGCCCCCGGTGCGGGCGTGCATTCATGGTCGAGCGCTCCGGAAAGCGCGGGCCGTTCCTGGGCTGCCGGCGGTATCCGCGGTGCAAGGGCACGCTCGCGGTGAAGTGATGACGGCCGCGAGGGGCACACCGCCGCTAGCTAAGCTGGCTCTACGGATCGACGGCCAAGTAATGGAGACACGCTTGAAGAAGAGAATCGAAGTCGTTGGCGCGGTCCTCACCAGAGGCGAAACAATCCTGGCGGCACAACGGAGCTCGACGATGTCGCTGCCCGGGATGTGGGAATTCCCCGGAGGCAAGATCGAGTCAAACGAGTCGCCGCAGCAGGCCTTGCTCCGCGAACTCGAGGAAGAGTTACTCTGCTCGGCAGAAATTGGCGAGCATATCGCAACCACCGAGCACGAGTACGACTTCGGTATCGTCATCCTCACCACCTACTACTGCTCACTGATCGGCAAGGAACCTCGCCTGACTGAGCACTCGGAGATTCGCTGGGTCCAAGCTGCCGAGCTTGACCAGTTGGAGTGGGCCCCCGCCGACATCCCAGCAGTAGAGCGCGTGATGAAGGACTTTCTGGTTTGAGTGAGACTCGCAGTCAACTAACGCGCGACAATGCTTTTGGGTTCTTAGATTCACACGTCAAGGCTGACCAAGTCTTTCATCCCACTCTCGTTTCGAATTCCAATGGCCAGACGATGCTTAAAACGATCCTCGATGAGCTCAAGCGATCGCGCAACTTCGTGTTTTCGGTCGCATTCATCACTCCGAGCGCGATCGCCCTGCTCAAACAGGCGCTCCTCGACTACCGAGGAAAAGGCACGATCATCACCTCTACCTATCTCGGGTTCAACTCGCCTGCCGCGTTCCGTGAACTCCTCAACCTCGAGGGCGTCAATGTCTACGTATACCCAGACTCCCCTGTTGGGTTCCACGCGAAAGGGTACATATTCGAGCAGGAGTCGAGCACCACGGCGATCGTCGGCAGTTCCAATTTAACCGCGTCGGCGCTGCTGAGGAACCAGGAATGGAATCTGCGCTTTTCCGCTCTGCCCGATGGGGACATCGTGCAGCAACTGACTTGCGCCGTGCAGGCACATATGGATGCTTCGGCTGCTTTGACGCGGAAATGGATCGATGAGTACGCGCTGACTTGGACCCCTCAGCCCCACAACCCTTTTCGAGGAATCACAGCGGTCGAACCGCTCGGTGATGCGCTCCCCATGGGAATGATCTTCCCAAATTCAATGCAGGTTGAAGCACTCGCCGAGATCCAGGCTCTGCGGGACGCGGGGGAGAGCCGTGCCGTCGTAATTTCGGCGACAGGGACAGGAAAGACAATCCTCTCCGCGCTCGACGTGCGGGCATACGCGCCCAAACGTATGTTGTTCGTCGTCCACCGCGAGCAGATTTTGGACCGGGCGATTGATGAGTTCAAGCGCGTGCTGAACGCCCCGGACAGCGACTTCGGCAAGTTCGTCGGTTCGAAGAAAGAGCTCGATCGCCGCTATGTATTCGCATCGATTCAGTCGCTTTCTCGGCCCGAGAATCTTCGCGCGATTAAGCCTGACGCCTTTGACTACGTACTGATCGACGAGGTCCACCGCGCTGGCGCCGCGAGCTACCGCACGCTGATTGATCACCTTGAGCCGGCCTTCCTTCTCGGGATGACAGCAACTCCGGAGCGCACGGATGAGTTCAACGTGTTTGAGCTGTTCGATTTCAACGTGCCCTACGAAATCCGTTTGCAGAAGGCTCTCGAGGCAGACATGCTGGCGCCGTTCCATTACTACGGCGTCACGGATTACATAAAGTCCAACGGCGAAGTCATCGATCAGGTAGCGGACCTCAGCCGGTTGGTCGCGTCTGAGCGCGTCGACCATCTCGTGTCGACCATCGAAAAGTATGGCCATGCCGGTGTGCCGGTCAAAGGGTTGATCTTTTGCAGCAAGAATGCCGAAGCAGCTGAGCTCTGTGAGATTCTCAACCAGCGGGATGTCCACGGGCAACGACTTCGAACACGCGCACTGAGCGGAAAACACTCGGTCGAGGAGCGCGAGCAGGCGGTGCAGATGCTGGAGCGCGGTGAACTCGACTACATCGCGACTGTCGATATATTCAACGAAGGCATCGACATACCCTCGGTCAATCAAGTGGTTATGCTCCGACAGACGTTATCGAGCATCGTCTTCACGCAGCAGTTGGGGCGTGGACTGCGAAAAGCTGCGGGCAAAGACCACCTGGTGGTGATCGACTTCATAGGAAACTACGACAACAACTACCTGATCCCAATTGCGCTTTTCGGTGACAGCACCCTCAACAAGGATTCGATCCGCAAGAAGATCATCGATGCGCAAGAAGCTGGGGCGATAGCTGGTCTTTCAAGCGTCAATTTTGACGCGATTTCGCGAGAGAAGATCTTCGCTTCCCTCGCGACTACAACTCTCGACAGCATGTCAAACCTCAAGAGGGCCTTCGTCGACCTGAAGAACCGCCTCGGTCGATCACCCCTACTCATGGACTTCGCCCGCTTCGATACCGTCGACCCGACGGTCATCGCGACCAAGCAGAAGAACTACTGGAGATTCCTAAACAAGGTCGGGGCAACGGATGCCTCGGCCGGAGAGTTCGAAGACGCTGTCCTGACGTTCCTCTCCGGAGAACTACTTAACGGAAAGCGGCCCCACGAGCTGCTCCTTCTCGACAAGCTACTAACGCATCCTGGTGAACTGACGGTCGAGGACTATCAAACTGCGCTTGAGGTGAGCGAGCTGGCTGGCGATCAGGCGACGCTCAATTCCGTCCTTGCCGTCCTGAGCCTGACTTTCTTTACCGAAGCCGAAGCAGCCAAGTACGGTGCCGCTCCGATAGTTTCTCTTAACGGAGGGACCTACCGGCTCAGCGAGAAATTCGCGGCTGCATGGGGCACGGAGCCGCTCTTCCGAATGCACGTTCGGGATGTCGTTGATGCGGGTTTGTACCTCGCGCGCCACCGGTACAAGTGGACTGGGCAGCTTCAAGTGGGTCAACGGTACTCTCGCAAAGACGTCTGTCGTTTGCTCAATTGGCAGTCAAACCAGCAGAGCACCATCTATGGGTACAAAGTCGACTACTTCTCTAACAGTTGCCCGATTTTTGTGACGTACCACAAGGGGTCAGACGTGTCCGAGAGCACGAAGTATGAAGATGAGTTCCTCAATTCATCAACCCTGACGTGGTACACCCGTAGCAGACGAACACTCGCCAGTGGAGAGGTGAAGGCCATTGTTGAGAATCAGCTCCCGCTGCACGTGTTCGCAAAGAAGGACGATGCAGAAGGCACTGAGTTCTACTATCTCGGCAGAGCCAAGTCTCAGGATGCTCGCCAGACGAGAATGTCCGGAGAGAGCGGGCATGACGTTGTCTCCATAACCCTTGGCCTGGCCAGCCCAATCGAGTCGAGTCTCTACGAGTACTTTGCGGCGTCGGTGGCGTCGGTGGCGTCGGTGGCGTCGGTGGCGTCGGTGTCAGCGGTTTAGGGGACGGTTCCCAGGAGCAAGACGTCAGGTCGGGAAACTTATTAATGCTGTTCGCGTTACCCCTGACATGAAGTCCATTGTGTACAGCCAGACCGGTGACCCGTCCGTGCTCCAGCTCGTCGATCGACCGGTGACCGAACCCGGAGCCGGCGAGGTGCGGGTTCGGATCGTGGTCAGCGGCGTGAACCCCACCGACTGGAAATCACGGCGCGGCTCGGCACCGGGCCAAGAGCTGGCGTTCGAGGACGTCGTGCCCGGGCAGGATGGCGCCGGCATCGTGGAAGCGGTCGGCGCCGACGTGCAGCACGTCGGCGTGGGCGACCGGGTGTGGCTAGTGCTCGCCGCGTACCAGCGCTCGAACAGCGGCACGGCCCAGGAGTACGCCGTGCTTCCCGCAGAGCGCGTCTTCCTGCTGCCGGCGAATGCCAGCTTCGACCAGGGCGCGAGTCTCGGAGTGCCGGCGATCACGGCGTACCGCGCGCTGACGGTAGCCGAAGACGGGCCGCGGCGGCTGCACCCGGGCGCCCTAGCCGGCAAGGTGGTGCTCGTGGCCGGCGGAGCAGGTGCGGTCGGGCACGCGGCGATCCAGCTGGCCCGATGGGCGGGGGCATCCGTTGTCACGACCGTGAGCGGACCGGCGAAAGCGGCGCTCGCCACAGCCGCCGGCGCGCAGCACGTGCTCACCTACACCGACCCGGACGTCATGGCCCAGATCCGGGCGATCGCACCGGAGGGGGTGGACCTGATCGTGGAGGTCGCACCGGCCCAGAACGCGAGGCTGGACCTGGCCGTCATCCGTAATCGGGGGTCGATCGCGGTCTATGCCAACAACGGCGGCGACCAGGTGACGCTCGACGTGCGCCAGCACTTCAGCCTCAACGTGCGCTACCAGTTCGTGCTGCTCTACACGGTGGGCGCCGACGTGATTCGGGCGGCGGCCGAGGACATCACCGCGGCCCTCGTCGACGGCGCACTGAGCGTGGGGGAGGAGGCAGGGTTGCCTTTGCACCGCACGGACCTCGCGCACACGGCGGATGCCCATGCCCTGGTCGAGAACGGGGTTGTCGGGAAGGTACTGATCGACGTCTCGGCCGGCCGGTAAGAACATGCGCGCCGGGCTCACACAAGATGGAATGTGCGCGCCCAGCCGAAGGTCAGTAGCCCCCGGCGCCTTCGGCCGAAGACGCGCCGGAGAGCAGCGCCGCGCTGCCCGAGACACCAAGCCGGGTCGCGCCGGCGTCGATCATGGCCAGGGCGTCGTCAAAGGTTCGCACCCCGCCCGAGGCCTTGACTTCCGCCCGGTCGCCCACGGTCTGCTTCATCAGGCGAACGGCGTGCACGGTCGCCCCACCGGCGGGGTGGAAACCAGTGGAGGTCTTGACGAAGTCGGCTCCCGCGGCGACGGATGCCTGGCACGCGCCGACGATCTCGGCATCGGTCAGCGCAGCGGATTCGATGATCACCTTGAGTACCTTCGGTGCCGGAACGCTCGCGCGCACGGCCGCGATGTCAGCCTGCACGTCTTCAAAACGGCCGGCCTTGACGGCACCGATGTCGATGACCATGTCGATCTCGTCGGCTCCTTGCTCGATGGCGAGGGCGGCCTCGGCGGCCTTGATGGCGGAGTGGTGCTTGCCGCTGGGGAAACCGCAGACGACCGCGACCTTGAGGTCGGTGCCGGCGGGGATGCTGAGCGGCAGCATCGACGGGGACACACAGATCGAGTAGGTGCCGAGCCTGACGGCCTCCGCGATGAGTGCGGTCACGTCTGCTGCCGTGGCCTCGGGCTTCAGGAGGGTGTGATCGATGTGCTGGGCGACCATGGCGGCGCTGAGGGGGACGGTGGGGGTCGAAATCATGGTGTGTCCTTAGTTGGTGACGGGTGCGGGTTCGGGTTCGCCTCGGCGCTCCAGGACCACGACGAAGACGCGGTAGAGCACCAGGCCGAGGGCGGCGACCGCCGCGAGAATCAGTAACACCGTTCCGTAAGAGGCCGCCGAGTCGGTGCCGGCGATGCCCCCGAGCAGGTTGGGCTTCAGGTCCATCAGGGTTGCGGTGTAGGCGATGCCGATCGGCACTGCCATGTTGATGGTGAGGTTGTAGAAGCCGATGGCGATACCGGATTTCTCGACCGGCACCCGCCCAATGGCGGTCGATACGAGGGGGCCGTACATCAACGCGAAGCCCATGCCGAACAAGACCATCGAGATCACGAAGATCCCGATCCACTTGTCCACCACCAGAGCCGGGATCAGCATCGAGGCGGTGATCACGATCAACGCCGTGGTGATGGCCTGCTTGGATGTGAGGAACCGGGCGATTTTGCCGGTGGCCGAGCCGACGATCACAGCGGCGATGTAGCCGGGGATCAGCAGCAGGGAGACCTCACCCAGGTTGTAGCCGTAGATGTCGGATACCAGGAAAGGGAAGAGGAAGGTGTAGCCGAGCTGGACCGAGTAGATGACGAATACCACGATGATCATCAGCGAGTATTGAGCGTTGGCGAAGAACGCGATGGTGATCACGGCGTTGTCGTTGGTTCGGATGTGCCAGATGAACAGGATCAGCCCCGCGACGACTGGCACCAGGTACCAGGGGTTGAAGTTCTGCATGAACAGGATGATGCCGGTGGCGAACACCGCGATCAGGAAAAGCCCGAGCACGTCCACGTGGCTGTCGTTCGTTTCCTCCGCAGCAACCGTGCGGAGCACGAGCGGGATGGTCAGCAGGGAAAGCAACGTGACCAGGAAGAAGGCCGCCCAGCCGATGTAGGTGGCGATGAAGCCGCTGCCGACGGTGCCGATCAGTAGCGACAGTTGGAAGGCTGCGGTGCTGAAGCCCAGGTACTTCTTCTGCTCGTCGCCCCTGAAGTGCTTGGTGACGTAGATCACGTAAAGGGTCTCGGCGGCCGCCAGACCGGCGGTCTGGATCAGCCGGCCGATTAGGACCAGCCAGAAGTTGGCCTGGAAGATGAAGCCGACGATCGACCCGATCGTCATCACGAGGATCGCGAAAATGATGAGTTTCCGGATACTGATCGAGTCGGCCAGCGCGGCGTACACCACGGCACCGATACCGATCAGGATGCCGGTCAGCGTGGCTTGCAGGCTGACAGTGTTGACGGGCAGGTTGAGATCCAGCGCCAGCGCCGGCGACATGAACTTGAAGCCATTGTCCAGCACCAGCGAAAACACGAAGAGGAACAGCAGGATGGGGACGGCCCGGGTCGGGTTGAAGACCGGAGTTGGACGCTTGGCGTGAGTCGCGTTGCTCATCAGATCAGTCCCAGCGCGATCTCGATCATTCCTGTGAAGGCGGTCTGCCGTTCCTCGGGGGTGGTCTTGGCGTTGGTGACGAGCTGGTCGCTAACAGTGAAGATGCCAAGCGCATCGACGCCCCCGGCCGCGGCGTTGGCGAACAGACCTGCCGACTCCATCTCGGCGGCCAAGATGCCCATCTTCATCCACTTCCCCATGGCGTCTGGATCGGCGCCGTAGAACAGGTCGGACGAGAGCACATTGCCCACGTGGGTGCGTTGACCGCGCTCGTCGGCGATCCGTTTGGCGTGCTCGAGCAGCCTGTACGACGACAGCGGCGCCCATGAACCGGGCAGGTTGAACTGGTGCAGGTAGTTGGAGTCGGTCGACGCGCCCTGGGCGATAACTACGTCGTAGAGCTCCATGTTCTTCTGCATGGCGCCGCAGGTGCCCACCCGGATCAGGTTCTTGACCCCGAAAAAGTGGATCAGCTCATAGCTATAGAGCGAGATGGAGGGGATGCCCATACCCGTGCCCATTACGGACACGGGACGCCCCCGGTAAGTGCCCGTAAAACCCAACATGTTACGAACCTCGTTGAAGCATCGGATGTCGTCGAAGTAGGTCTCGGCGATGAATTTCGCTCGCAGCGGGTCCCCCGGAAGGAGGATCGTCTCGGCGATGTCCACCCCTTTCGGATCAATGTGCGGCGTGCTGTTCGTGGGGGGATGCAGACCCTTCATCGTTGACGGTGATCCGACCCTCGTGGTGGTTGAACTCATGTTGACCCCTTCGTCTGAATAGTATGAAGTTATACCTCTCAGGTAGCATATCAAATGTGATACGTTCGGGGTGACAAGGAGGTCTCGTGACGACCCGTTTGGAACCGCACCCGTTCTTTCACCAGCAGCTCTACCTCACCGTCGGCCAGCCGATTCGAGTCGCCGTCTACACGCGGCTCGCAGATGGAATCCGCTCTGGTGTGTTCCGGCTCGGCGAAATGCTGCCGAGGGAAACAGAGCTCTCGGCAATGCTCGGCGTCAGCCGCACACCCGTACGCGAGGCGCTGATGCTCCTCGAAGAAGACGGGTTACTGGTCACCCGTCGCGGAGTTGGACGATTCGTAACGGACTTCATCCCGCACGGAGGACTGGAGCAGCTGCGGCCATTTGAGGTCGCCTTAGCCGACCCGAACATGACGTTGACTGTCCAGCCGGTGCGCTTCGAGTTGGAAGGGGTTACAGACTTCGTGTCCCACCGGCTCTCGCTCGACCCGGCTGCCAACGCCTGGATCCGCGAGAGCGTCTTGCTGCAGGATGGCGTTCCCGTTGCCACTGTTCAAGAGCATCTCCCCGCTGGGCGCTACCTCAGTGATGTGAGCGCGCGAATCGCATCCGAACTCTCGGAGATCGCCGCCGAACCACGGACACTCCTCGCATCCATGCAGGCAAACGGCCACGTCTTCACAAACAGCGTGTGCCAGATCGTCGCAACCGACGCTGGCCCCACGCGAGCGAAACTGCTGAACATAGGGCCGTCAGCGGCGGTCCTCATCCTCACCCAGACAGCGGAGCACGGCGGAGTTCCGATCTACGCCGCAAAATGTGTCGTCGCGCCCGGCCACGGGTCACTGTCGGTGAGGCAACACAACCCGAACTAGGGGTGCTTTTCGGCGGGGGGTCAGGCTGAATGTGGGCGACCCTGTCGGCGGCCACGTCGGCCCGTTGTCGAGCGCATGCAGTGCGAACGCGCGCGGAATGATGCGACGGTTCTAGGCGAGCAGACCTGTCCGCCCAATCGAGTTCGGCGAGGCCGGCACGGACGCCTATTAGGTGCCGGTCGGGACGGCGTGCGTGCTGCCGCTGAGCGGTGCGGCGCTGCCGGAGACGCCGAGGCGACTCGCGCCCGCAGCGATCATGGCGCGGGCATCATCGAAGCTGCGCACGCTGATGACCTTGAGCACCTTCGGTGCGGGGGTGCTCGCACGCACGGCCGCGATGTCGGCCTGCACGTCGTCGACGCGGCCGGCCTCGGCTGCACCGATATCGATGACCATGTCGATCTCGTCGGAGCCCTGCTCGATGGCGAGCGCGGCCTCGGCGGCCTTGACGGAGCTGTGGTGCTTGCCGCTGGGGAAGCCGCAGACGACCGCGACCTTGAGGTCGGCGCCGGCGGGGATCAAGAGCGGCAGCATCGACGGTGATACGCAGACGGAGTAGGTGCTGAGCTCGATCGCGTCGGCGATGAGGGCCGTCAACTCTGCGGCGGTGGCCTCGGGCGTGAGCAGGGTGTGGTCGATCTGGCGGGCGACGCTTGTGGCGTCGGGGCGAGAGTGATCATGAGGTGCGTTCTTCGTTGGTGAGGGGTTTGGAGGTGCCTTGCGGCGTGCCGGGGTGCGCGCCGAGGGTGGCGTGCGCGGCGGCGATGACCGCGTCGAGGTGGATGCCGCGGCGGCGGAGAACCTGAGGGCCGCTGCCCGACTCGCCGAACTCCTCGATCGACACCACGCACCCGTCGAGGCCCACCCAGCGGTACCAGGCATCGCCGCGGCCAGCCTCGACGGCGACCCGGGCACGCAGTGCCACCGGCAGCACGACCTCGCGGTAGTCGGTACTTTGCTCCGCGAACCACTCGACACAGGGCATGGACACGACCCGGGCGCAGATGCCGTCCTCAGCCAAGCGTGCGGCGGCTTTGATCGCGAGGTGGACTTCACTGCCGGTGGCGAGGATGGCCAGGTCGTTCCCATCGCCGTGCTGCCAGCGCACGTAACCGCCGGCCGTGACCCCCGCGGGGGTGGTGTCGTGACTCTCGAGCACGGGCAGGTCCTGCCGGCTGAGGACGAGGGCGACCGGCCGGTCGGGGGAGGCGAGGATGCGACGCCAGGCGGCGACGACCTCAATGGAGTCGGCGGGGCGCACCACGTCGAGGCTCGGAACGGTGCGGAGCGACGCGATCTGCTCGACGGGCTGGTGGGTGGGGCCGTCTTCGCCGACGGCGACGGAGTCGTGGGTGAAGACGTACACCGCGCCGAGGCCCATCAGGGCGCCGAGACGGATGCTCGGGCGCATGTAGTCGCTGAAGACCAGGTAGGTGGAGGCGAACGGGCGCCACGGGCCCTGCAGGGCGATGCCATTGAGGATGGCCGCCATGGCATGTTCGCGGATGCCGAACCGGATGAACTCGCCGGCCGAGTTGGTTGCGGAGAAACGGTCGCCGTCGACCTCTACGGTGGTGGAGCCGGCGAGATCTGCGGAGCCGCCCCACAGGGGAACTGCGCCCTGCAGGGCGCGGAGCACGGCGCCGTTGGTCTTGCGGGTGGCGATCAGGTCGCCGGGGCTGCCGACCTTGACCGAGTCGAGAGCAGACGTGTCGAACTCGCCGCCGCGGAAGGCAATCCAGCGCGCTGCCCCCTCGGGGTCGAGGGTGCTCCAGGAGGCCAGGTCGGCCTCCCATTCGCGGTGCAGTTCGTCGCCGCGGGTGAGCGCCCCGCGGGTGTGTTCGAGGGTCTCGGGGGCGACGAGGCCCTGCAGGGTGGCATCGGGGGCGAAGCCCAGTGTCGTCTTCACCGCGGCGAGCTCGTCGGCGCCGAAGCCGCCCGCGTGCGCGGCCGACCTGCCGCCGAACTTTGCGGAGGGGGCACCGATGACCGTGCGGAGAGCAACCAGGGTGGGGCGGCCGGTGCGTTCCGCCGCCGCGCGGAGGGTGGCCTCGAGGGCATCAAGGTCGTTGGGGGTGTCGATCTCGAGCACGCGCCATCCGTAGGCCCGGTACCGGGCGCGCACGTCTTCCGTGAAGGTGTCGGCGGTGCTGGAGTCGATGGTGATGCCGTTGTCGTCCCAGATGAGAACCAGGTTGTCGAGACCGAGCGTGCCGGCCAGGCTCGACGCCTCACCGGAGACGCCCTCCTGCAGGCATCCGTCGCCCGCCAGCACCCAGGTGGTGTGGTCGAGCAGGGTGGAGCCGGGGGTGAACACGGCGCTCTCGTGCCGGGCGGCCATGGCCATGCCCACGGCGGAGGCGACGCCCTGGCCGAGCGGTCCGGTGCTCATCTCCACGCCGACGGTGTGGTGCACCTCGGGGTGTCCGGGCGTCTTGGAGCCGAGGGAGCGGCTCTTGGCGAGGTCGTCGAGGGTGAGGCCGTAGCCGGTGAAGAACAGCTGGGTGTAGAGCAGAAGGCTGGCATGACCGGCGGAAAGAACGAAGCGGTCGCGGGCGGGCCAGTCGGGGTGGGCGGGGGAGTGACGCAGAACTCGGGAGAACAAGACGTGGGACAATGGCGCCAATGCCATGGCGGTGCCGCCGTGTCCATGTCCTTTGGCCTGCACGATGTGGGCGGCCAGGGCCTGGGCACTCGCGACAGCGCGGGTGTCGAGCTCGGGCTGCGTCGTCGTTGACGTGGGATTTGTTGATTCGGTAGCCATGGAAGACACTTTGGTATACAAATGTACTTAAGTCAATAACGGATCCGGCGAGTGTGAAGTGCACCCGCGGATGCGTCGGAGGGGTAAGGATTCGATGGCTCACACTTTATCTACGGGCTCGGGCGTGGTGCTCGGTCTGATCCGGTCCGGCCTCGCCACCACCCGCAGCGGCCTCATCGACCAGCTCGGCTGGTCGCGGATCACCCTGGCGCGGCGCCTGGACGAACTGCTGCTCGCGTCGATCGTGGTGAGTGTGGGGCAACTCGATTCCCGCGGCGGCCGCCCGCCCGAGGAGTTCGCGGTCAATCCGCACGCCGGCCTGCTGTTCGCCGTGGACATTGGTGGATCGCACACCCGGCTGGCCATCACCGACCTGGTCTCCACCATCCTCAGCGAGGATGAAGCCGACATCGGGCTGAGCGAGGGGCCGGCCGAGATCTTCGAATGGGCCGGCCAGGTCTTCGACCACATGCTCGATCGGCTCGGCAAGACCCGCGCCGACGTGGTGGGGATCGGCGTGGGCGTGCCCGGCCCGGTCGATTTTGTGACCGGGCGGCTCGCCACCGGGCAGGTGGACGCGCAGTGGGACGGCGTTTTGGTGAAGGACTACTTCGCCGGCCGCTTTGACAATGCCGTATTCGCCGTGGACCGGGACGTGAACATCATGGCGCTCGCCGAGGCGCGGCGAGGCTGGAGCGAATACCGAGACGTGGCGGTTCTCAAAGCCGGCATCGGGGTCGGTTTGGCGTTTGTGCTCGACGGCTCGATCTACCACGGCTCCCGAGGAGGCGCGGGCGATCTCAGCCCGGTGCGCTCCGGCGGAGCCCGCACCGAACGGCTCGAGACGAGCGCCAGCGGTGCGGTGATCCGCCGCGAGCTGCAGCGCCGGGGCTACCGGGTGCGTACCAGCAACGACATCGTCGGCCTCGCCAACCAGGGCGACCCCGAGGTGCGGCGGCTGCTCAGCGAGACCGGCACCGCCATCGGGCAGAGCCTGGCGCACGTGGTGGGTCTGCTCAACCCGCAGGCCGTGGTGGTCGGCGGCAACCTCGCCCAGGCTGGCGAGCCCTTCCTCGGCGCCATCCGCGACGCTATCTTCGCCGGCGCCCGGGACTTCGCCCTGCAGGGGCTGGTGGTGGAGAAATCCCGGCTCGGCCACATCGCCGGCATCACGGGAGCCTCGCTCATCGCCCAGGACGCACTCTTCGAGGCCGACCGCATCAGCCGGTTAACCCGTGGCGCCCTGCCCGGTCTCTCCCCGCTCGTTCCGTCGATCTAACTCGCGCTGGAGCCTCGGCAGTTCCCACACTGGCCGCGCCCGCCATTCGTTGCCCACGACGCTATTTGGCGACGCTAGAGAGTCAATTTCAAAAACTTTAGTACATTTATAGACAAAAGGTCGCTCAAGCTTGTACACTCATCCCAATCGCCCTCGCAATCAGGGGTGGATCGAATCCAAACAACGGAGTTCATTCGTGGCACTCAACCTCGCCGAAGCACTGTCGTCCATCGTGACCCAGGCGGATGCAGCCGACTGGCGTGCCGCGATCCGTCTCGCCGGCGACGGCCTCGTGTTGGGTGGAGCAACCACGGATGCTTACACCGACGAGATGATCGACGCTGTCGAAAAGCACGGCCCCTACATCGTCATCGCCCCGGGCATCGCCCTGGCGCACTCCCGGCCGTCTCCGGCGGTTCTCACCGGCGGACTCAGCTGGGTGAGCCTGGCCACGCCCGTCAAATTCGGCAACAAGGCCAACGACCCCGTCAACCTCGTGATCGGGCTCGCCGCCGTCGACCACGACGCTCACCTCGCCGTGATGCGCGCACTGGCCGGTGTTCTCTCCGACAGCTCGGCCATGGATCGCCTCACTTCGGCCACCAGTCCGGCCGACGTTCGCGCCGTGCTCGGCGGGTTCGCCGCAGTCGCGTAATGCGCGGCACACGCATCCACCCCACTCTTCTACTCTCTGATCTCACCCAATCGAAAGGCACCCCATGAAGATCGTCGCCGTCTGTGGAATGGGCATCGGTACGTCCGTGCTCCTGAAAATGAACGCCGAGAAGGTTCTCGCGAAGCTTGGTATCGATGCGGATGTCGAGGCCGCCGATATGGGCGTGGCTCGCGGTGCCGCTCAGACGGCCGAGATCGTGCTCACCTCGGCGGAGCTGGCCGAAGAACTCGGCGATGTTCCCGCCGAGGTCATCGTCATCAACAACTTCTTCGATCTCGAGGAGATCACTGAGAAGCTCACCGCCGCCGTCGAGTAACCCCTCTCACCTTCCCTTCTCACAGAATATGGAGCTCCCACAATGGAGTGGCTCGTCGTCGTACTGAACTTCATCGGACAGCAGATTCTCAATGTGCCGGCTTATCTGATCGGCATCATCACCGCCATCGGCCTCATGGCGCTCAAGCGCAACTCCGGGCAGGTGATCGGCGGTGCTCTCAAGGCGGCGCTCGGCTTCCTGATCCTCGGTGCCGGCGCCAACGTGGTGGTGGGCTCCCTCGACCCGCTGGGCAGACTGATCCTCGCGGTGACCGGTGCCCAGGGCGTCATCCCCACCAACGAGGTCATCACCGCCATCGCGCAGGAGGAGTTCGGCGCCCAGAGCGCCTACGTGCTCACCCTCGGGTTCCTGGTGATGCTCGCCCTGGCCCGCTTCACGCCCCTCAAGTACGTGTTCCTCACCGGTCACCACATGGTTTTCATGGCCACGATGCTCACCGTGGTGCTCTCCGTCGGTTTCGGTGATGGCGCCAACTGGCTCGTGGTCATTATCGGCGCTCTGCTGCTCGGCGTGATCATGGTGGTCATGCCCGCGTTCGTGCACCCGTGGACCAAGAAGATCACCGGCAACGACACCATCGCGATCGGCCACTTCGGTACCCTGGGCTACATCGCCGCCGGTGCGGCCGGCCAGGCCGTGGGACGTCGCAGCAAGTCGACCGAAGACGTCAATTTCCCGCAGGGCCTTAAGTTCCTGCGCGACTCGATGGTCGCCACCGCGCTGTCGATGGTGCTCATCTACCTGGTCTTCGCCATCTGGGGCCTCATCGCCCTTCCCATGCAGGAGGCACTCGACATCTTCGGCTCCGCCGACGCCGGCGCGTTCATCATGGCGGCCTTTGCACAGGCCCTGCAGTTCGGTGTGGGTGTCGCAGTCATCCTCTACGGTGTGCGCACGGTACTCGGCGAGCTGGTTCCCGCGTTCCAGGGTATCGCCGAGAAGGTTGTGCCCGGTGCGCGTCCCGCGCTGGACATCCCGATCGTGTTCCCGTTCGGCGCCAACGCAGTGCTCATCGGCTTCTTGAGCTCATTCGCCGGTGGCCTCATCGCGCTGGGTGTGCTGGCAATCTGGCTGAACCCGATGTTCGGGCTCGCGCTGATCCTGCCCGGTATGGTGCCGCACTTCTTCACCGGAGGTGGAGCTGGTGTTTACGGCAACGCCACCGGCGGTCGCCTCGGCGCGATGATCGGTGGATTCGTCAACGGCGTGATCATCACCATCCTGCCCGCCATCCTGCTACTGGTTCTCGGCGACTTCGGCTTCGCCAACAGCACCTTCGGTGACGCTGATTTCGGCTGGTTCGGCACCCTCGTGGGTGTCAGCGTCGGCGTAGGTGGCGGACTCGGGGTCATCCTCGCGATCCTCATCGCCGTGGTGCTGGTCAGCGTCGCGATCGTCTACCAGATCCGTGTTGTCGACAAGGGCTGGGTGCCCGGGGCCAAGCGCGACGTCTGGATCGCGGAGGAGAAGGCGGCCGAGAAGGCCGTTCTCGACGCCGAGAAGGCTCGTCGCAAGGCGGAGAAGGAAGCGGCGGCCGAGGCCGTTTAGTTTCACCGGCTCTACGTTTCGCCAGAGGGCGGCCCCGCGGTGCGGGGTCGCCCTCATCGTGTGTGGGGGCTGCTTCGCGGCTGACGCCCCAGTCATCAGCAGTGAGATTCGCTCGTTGGCCCGGCATGGTGAGCAATTGCAGGAGGGTCTAGACCGTGGGGCCGTCTGGGGCGCAGAGAGGAACTTTCCACCCCCGTCAGCGTTACCTCCGACCTGAAGCGAATTGTGTACAGCAAGAGCGGTGAACAGTCCGTTCTTCAGTTTGTCGATCTGCTGCTGACCGACCCCGGAGCAAGGATCGTGGAGGCGGCCGGCGACGGCGCGCAGCACGTGCGGGTGGGCGAACTGGTGTGGTTGGCGGTCGCCGCGTACCAGCGGGCACAGCGGTACGGCCCAGGAGTGCTCGATGCTTCCCGCCGAGCGCGTCTTCCCACTGCCGGCGAAGGCCAGCTTCGACCAGGGCGAGCCTCGGCGTGCGCATTGGATAGGAATGCAAAGCGTTGTCGGGTCTATTGGGCTTGAGGCTGAGGCTGAGGCTGGACGCAATTTCAGGACGGATGTATCATTTTGTAAACATGTCTTACTTTGGAAGGTGGCAGCGTGACGATCTCAATCCGTCTCACCCCCGAGGAAGAGGAGCGGCTGGAGGAGCTGTCCAGGCGCACGGGGCGTTCGAAGAGCTTCTACGTTCGAGCTGCCCTCCGCGAGCACTTGACCGATCTGGAGGACGCCTTTGCGGCCGACGAATCGCTGAACGCTTTTGAAGCCGCAGGCCGCCGCTCCCGGCCGCTCTCGGCGCTGAAAGCCGAGTCTGAGCTGTGATCGCCCGGTGGCGCGTTGAGACCACCGAGCAGTTCGATTGCCAATTCAGGAAGCTGGACCGCGCTGTGCAGCGACGAGTCCTGTCATACCTCGAGGACGTCGAACGTCTCGACGATCCTCGCCAACGCGGGAAGGGTTTGACCGCAAACCACTCCGGCGTGTGGCGATACCGAGTAGGGGACTACCGCGTCCTCGTTCAGATCATGGACGAGACTCTGGTCTTCCTGGCCGTAAACGTCGACCACCGCAAAAACGCATACTGAACCAACCGTGGGTGGGGTTCGGGATCGCATCAAATTTGTCTGCGGTGATTCAAAAAAGCGTGGGGCGTGGTTGCGATCAACTCGTTCGCACGGCCTCCAGCTTTAGTCTCGGCATGAGTGCGTCCACCCGGATTCTTGAGGCTCGGTTACGGGCCAATCTCTCGCAGAGCCAGCTGGCCCTTCGTGCCAGAGTTCCGCAGCCCAACCGCTCCGCCTACGAGGTTGGTCGGGTGCAGCCGCGGCCGGAAACTCTCGCTCGCATCCTGGCTGCCGCCGTTGAGCGGCCGTCTCTCGTGCTGGCGCGCGAGCGGCGCCGTGTGCTCGAACTGGCCGGCCACCGCGGTGCCGGCGCCGTGCGAGTCTTCGGCAGCATCGCCCAGGGCACGGATGCCGCCGGCAGCGACATCGACCTTCTCGTCACCTTCGCCCCCGACGCTTCCCTTCTCGATGCGGCCGGGCTCGTACTCGGTTATCGGGTGCGGGTGGGTGACTACCGGATCATCTACATCATTCGCAACGACATCCTCGTGGTGGTCGTGGTCACCGTCGGCCATCGTCGGGACGTGTATGAGTAACGCGTGATCACTTTCCGCTGCCGGTGCAGCTGGGGATTGGGTAGGTCACGCAGACGATCCCTGCGCCGCGATGCAGCCGACCCACACTTCGTCGCGAGCTCGGGTGATGCCCACGAACAGTTTGCGGCGGTCGCGCTCGTCGCGTTCGATCTGCGAATCGGTCCACCCCGCTCCAGTGACGCCCGGGAACATCAGGCGTTCGGTGATCCAGGGCAGCAGCACCTGCTTGAACTCGGGGTGCATGATGCCAACAACAACACTGAGGCGAAGACCGCCCGTGTCTCAGTGTGCCGGGCCACGTTCAGATGAGCGCTACCTGAGTCCCAGGTGTATGTTGCGTGCAACGATTCGGATGGGAGCTGTGATGATGCCGAGAGTGGGCGCAAGCGAATCGAGCAACACCGCCCTCTACGTCACGGGCGGTGTGCTCACTGTTGTCCTGGCCGCTCTGACGGTTCTGATCACAGTGCTTGCTCAGCAGCCTGTGGGTGTACCGGCCGAGATCGCGCTCACCGTCTGGATCCTCCTCGGACTATCAGCGCTCCTCGTCCTGCTCACGCTGGTGGCCTGGATTTCCCGAGTTATGGATGGCACGGCAAACCGTGGTGCGCTCAATCTTCCGAACGGCAGCATCAGCGCGGTGATTGCGCTCTTGCTTCTGCTCCTCTTCGCGTTTTCGTCGATCTACCTGTTCAGTCAGCTCAGCTTGCGCGAATCGCGGGGCGCGAAATCCACCGGAGTTTCGGAAAGCACACTCGCGGGCTTTCCGTCTGAACGCGTCATCAGCTTCAATGTTGCCGAGGCTGGCGCCGCCGACGGGACCGGGCGCACCTACGATGTGGTGCTGGCGCCGGCTTCTGGCGCAAGCACTGACTTCGCCGAGACGATCTTCGCCACACTGTCGACGGTCGTCATCGCAATCGTCGGCTTCTACTTCGGGCAGCGGGCCGCTACCTCGGGGGTTCAAGCCGTACAAGACCTACAGACAAACGCCGAGCTGACTCGTTCAAAGATTGAGCTAGAGCGGGAAATGCAGACGACACGGGTGCCGATTGCCGGAGCGGGAGCCGGCGTCGTAAAACCGGGTTCCGGACCCGTTTCGGACGGCCTGGCCACAGAGCGAACACCGGCGCCGCCGGAGAAACCAGGAGCTTGAATCGCATCTGACTGGAGTGGGATCGACATGACACATGACAGCATCCGCTTACCATCGGCCAGGGGGCCGCACGCCTCAGCCCGGACGTTCTTGGCGCTCGTACTTGCTGGCTTTCTCCTCACGGGCGCCAGTTGCGCTCGGAGTGGCACGAGCAGCCTGGATGATCTGGGGCGCATTCTCGGCCGATCTGCAAACGAGACCGAACTCATCGTAGGAGGCGGTTCTGCTGCCGCGGAGAAGAATGCCGCCCGTTGGCTCGAGCAGATCGAGGCCTATGGTGACAGCGATGTGCGAGCCGCCTGCAACCTTGCCCTGGCGATGTCTGGTTCCGGAACACCGAAGACTCAGGCCGATCTCAAGCAGCTATTGCAACTTACCTCCGCCATCACGAATCCCACGGCTGAAGTGACAAACCTGCGGGATACTACGGCGTCTGCATTGATCGAGGATTACCAATCGGCCTCCCTGGCCGCGGCAATAGTGGCGTTCGACGAGACCCTCTGCTGACCAGACGTGCTTGGTCGACTGAACGTCGACCAGGGTGGTCAGGGCCGGAATCCCAACGTTCGTTCCTGGAATGACGGGTCCATGCGCTTCATCTGCGGATTGAGGGTGGAGGCATGCTGCCAGTCCTGGTCATTCTTTGCGAGCAGGTCCATCGCTCTCGCGAGCAATCGTGGTTCGATCGCGGTCTGAGCCCATCGTGTGCTCTTGCTCTACGTATGGTCGAAGGGCTATCTCGGGGAGGTCGGCCCTGCCGAGGCCGGGGCCGCGTGACGCGTTGGCATTAGTGCGCCTGGGCCTGCTTCGGGGAACGAGCGCCAAGTTAAACCCGGGACATTTCGGCATCAGCTGCGTGCGCAAGACGTCAACTGCGGCATCGCTTCCAACGGCGTCAGTACAGCCAGTTAACGCAAGGCGAACTTTCGTTCAGGTGGCCTGGGGCTGGATTTTCTGCGACTTAGTGTGAATGAACCGTTGCTAAAACTTGATTCGGTCGGTGAGTGGCCATCTGCCCTCTCGCGGCCCAGAAAAGGACTCACAATTGAACAAGCGCATTCTCACAGCGGCCACTCTTGCGGCCGTGCTTCTGGGCACCGTCGCGTTGGCGTCATGCAGCAGCACGGCAGGCGGGGCGTCGTCGGGGGAATCTTCCGGAACCCTCATCGTCTACACGAACAGCAATTCGGATGGGCGTGGGGAATGGGTGACCGCCAAGGCCGCCGAGGCCGGGATGAAGATCGAGATCGTGGGGCTGGGCGGGGCCGACCTCGCCAACCGCATCGTCGCCGAGAAGAATAACCCGGTGGGCGACGTCGTCTTCGGCCTGAACAATATGTTCTTCGAAACGCTGAAGGCAGAGGATGCCGTCACCGCCTACACGCCGGAGTGGTCGGGGGATGTCGACAAGAAAGCCGGTGACGCCAAGGACGGGGCGTTCTGGCCCCTCGTGGAACAGGCCATCGTCACCGTCTACGACACCAACACCGTGACGAGCGCAGACGCCCCGAAACAGGTCAGCGACCTGTGGGACGGCGCCGAATACCACGGCCGATACGAAGTGAACACCAGCCTCGGCCAGGCCACCCCGCAACTGGTTCTCGCCGGCATGCTCGCGCCCTATGCCGACGAGAAGGGCGACCTGGGCATCTCGGATGCCGGCTGGAAGCAGGTGCAGGACTACTACAAGCACGGTTCACCAGCGATCGAGGGCACCGACCTGTATGCGCGCCTGACCCGCGACGAGGTCGACTACGGCGTGCTCCCGAGCAGCGGAATCACCAGCCGCGACGCCGAATACGCCACCAAGACCGGCGTGATCAGCCCGGAAGACGGTGTCCCCTACGTCACCGAGCAGATCGCGGTCATCAACGGCACGCCGCGCCAGGACCAGGCCGAGAAGTTCATCGACTGGTTCGGCGGAGCCGAGGTGCAGGGCGAGTTCGCCGCCGAATTCGCGTCCTACCCGGTGAATGAGAAGGCTCGCGCCGAGGCGCTTCCGGAGGTCGTCGAACTGATCGAGTCCCTCCCCAAGCAGGACATCGACTGGTCGCTGACCCGCGAACGCATCTCCGAGTGGGTCGAGAAGACCGAGCTCGAGTACCTGCCCTAAGTCTCGGCCCGGGCACGAACAGTCATGATCAGATTCGAGAACGTCGAAGTGAGCTTCGGCGAGAAAATCGCCATCCCGGACCTGACCCTCGAGATCGAGCAGGGTGAGTTCTTCACCCTGCTCGGGCCCTCCGGGTGCGGCAAGACGACGGCCCTGCGCACGCTCGCCGGGTTCATCGAACCGTCCCGGGGTGAGATCTACATCGACGGGAAGGTGGCCACCCGGCTGCCGAGCGAAAAACGCAGCGTGGGCATGGTCTTCCAGAACTACGCGCTGTTCCCCAGCATGAGCGTGTGGGAGAACATCGCGTTCGGCCTGCGGGTGCGAAAGACCAGAAAGGCCGAGACGGCGCTGCTCGTC
Organism: Cryobacterium sandaracinum; assembly: GCF_004403415.1. NCBI lineage: Bacteria > Bacillati > Actinomycetota > Actinomycetes > Micrococcales > Microbacteriaceae > Cryobacterium > Cryobacterium sandaracinum. The sequence continues at coordinate 62,743 of NZ_SOGO01000030.1, read as the reverse complement.
GACGAGATCGCCGCTCAGGTCGAGCTCAGCGAGGAGCAGCTCGCGAAGAACGTGTCCGAACTCTCCGGTGGCCAGCAGCAGCGGGTCGCCATCGCCCGGGCCCTCGTGCTCAAGCCGCGCATCCTGCTGCTCGACGAGCCCCTCTCCAATCTCGACGCCAAGCTGCGCGTGCAGCTGCGCGAACAGCTGAAGAACCTGCAGCGGGAACTCGGCATCACCACGGTGTACGTCACGCACGACCAGGAAGAGGCGCTCACCATGAGCGACCGGATTGCCGTGTTCAACCACGGTGTGGTCGAGCAGGTAGGCACCCCGGAGGAGATCTACAACCGCTCCGGCACCGAGTTCGTCTGTACCTTCGTCGGTGCGATGAACAAGCTCTCGGGCGACGTCGTGCACCAGCTGCGCCAGCGCGGTGGCACCGGTCTCGCACCAGCAAAAACGTCGTACCTGCGCCTGGAGAAGGTGTCGTTGCAGGCGCCCCCAGGCAACACGGATGCGATCCGGCTCGATGGCGTTGTCGCCGGCCGTTCCTACCACGGCTCGCACAGCACCTACACAATCGACAGTCATGGCAGCAGCATTCGTGCTCTGGTGCCCGAGGGCGGCGGATCTGCGCTCGAACCGGGTTCTGCGGCGCGACTGTATATCGACCCGTCGTCGATCCTGCAGTACTAAAGGAGAACATCCGTGCGCACTTCGTCGTGGGCTTCAATGTTCCGATCCCCGTTCGTCGTCATCATCACCCTGGTGACGCTGTGGTTCGTGGCGACGTTTTTGGTCTTCCCGAACGCCAACCTGCTTATCAGAACCTTCTTCCCGGAGGGTCAGTTCAGCTTTCGGGCCGTCGAGAAACTGGTCAGCTCCGAACGTGCGATGAACAGCCTCTGGCACAGCTTCGCGTTGGCCGCCACGCTGGCCGTCACGGTGAATGCCGTCGGCATCTTCATCGTTCTCGTCACCGACTATTTCAAGATCCGGGGCGCACGGATGCTGTGGCTCGGCTACGCCACCACCCTTATCTACGGGGGCATCGTGCTCGCCGCCGGCTACAACTTCATCTACGGCCGCTACGGATTCGTCACCAACGCCGTGCGCAACTGGTTTCCCGAGATCGACCCGAACTGGTTCTCCGGTTACTTCGCGGTCGTCGTCGTGATGACGCTGGCCACGACGACGAACCATATGCTTTTCCTGGGATCGTCGCTGGCGAAGATCGACTACCAGACCATCGAGGCGGCGCGCAATATGGGCGCGTCGACCATGGGCATCCTCTGGCGAATCGTCTTGCCCGCCCTGCGCCCGATGATCTTCGCCGTGACAATTCTCACCTTCCTGACCGGTCTCGGCGCACTGACAGCGCCGCTCGTGTTGGGCGGCACCGATTTCCAAACGATCGCCCCGATGATCCTCACCTTCTCCAAGAGCACCGGGTCGCGTGACCTCGCCGCGCTGCTCGCCGTGATCCTCGGCCTGGCGACCATCGTGCTTCTGGCAATGATGAACCGGGTCGAAAAGTCGGGGGTGTACTTCTCGGTGGCGAAGGTGGCGACCCCGCTGCAAAAACAGAGAATCCCGAACCCAGTGGCGAACGCTGCCGTGCACGTGGCCGCCTACGCTCTCTTTGTCGTCTACGCGACGCCGGTGCTGCTGATCGTGCTGTTTTCCTTCGTGCACTCGAGTGCCATTGTCACGGGGAGCATCAGCTGGAATTCGTTCACGCTCGACAACTACGCCACGGTCTTCGGCACGCCCGCGGTGCTCCGGCCGTTCGTGGTCAGCGTCGTCTACAGCGCGCTGGCGTCGGTGATCGTGGTCGGCGGGATGCTGTTCGTCTCACGGTTGCTGCAGAAGCACCGCAACCCGTTGACCGTCACGCTGGAGTACCTGCTGCACATCCCCTGGATCCTGCCGACGATTCTCATCGCCCTCGCCCTCGTCATGACGTTCGACCGCCCCAACGCGATGGTCGGCGGCCAGGTGCTCACAGGCACGACGAGTCTCCTGCTGATCGCCTACGTGATCGTGAAGATCCCGTTCACCCTGCGATTGCTCAAAGCGGCTTTCGCGTCGGTGCCGGAGTCGCTCGAGGATGCCGCCCGCATCCTCGGTGCCGGGTCGATGTTCACCCTTCGCACGGTGCTGGTTCCGCTGGTTCTCCCGACCGCGGCTGCGATCACGGCGCTCAACTTCAACAGCCTGCTCGACGACTATGACGCCGCGGTGTTCCTGTATCACCCGCTCTACCAACCCCTCGGTGTCGCGATCAAGGCCAGCACGGAGGGGGAGAACAACCTCGACTCCATGTCGATCACGTTCGTCTACACCGTGCTTCTCATGATCATCATGGGGTTCACCATGTACCTGGTCTACGGGCGAGGAGGCTCGTCGACGAAGCGCCATACGCGCCGCGCGCGCACTGTCGCGGCGAAGTAGTCGGGGCGGAGTCCTCCCTGCGGCTGAACATCAGCCCGAGCGGTCAGGCTCCACGTGCGGCAGGCCAAGCGCCTTGCCCGCGTGACCGAAGGTCGATCTGCGACCCGGAGTCAGACTGCCGACTCCACGGCATGCGTCACCGCGTCGAGCACGGCCCGCACGGCCGCCGGGTCGCCGAGGATGCGGAAGTGCCCACCGACCCGGAGCTGGATGTTGCGGGCGCCGACGAGTTCACTGCCCTCGGGGACATGCGGGTCGAACACCCCGTAGATAGACGTGATGCGGTTGTTGCCCCGGTGGTCCAGGCCGAGGTCGTGCAGGGCCATGTTGGTGGGAGCGAAGGCACGGATGCTCGGCACGACCCAATAGCGCGCATAGCGGGAACCGCCGAAGGGTGAACTGATCGCGGTCATTCCGCTCACCCGGCGGCCCGGGTCATCCGTCGTCATGAGCAGTTTGCCGATCAGGCCGCCCTTGCTGTGCGCCACGATGACGACGCCGTTCAGGTTCTCCCGCTCGAGGTAGGCGGCCACGGTCGCGGCGGCATCCGCCAGAGAACGCCGGTTGCGGCCGAGCTTCGCCACCACGTGCACCGGATGCCCGTGGCCGTGCAGTATCTCAATCAACGGTCGCATGAACTGCCAGGATTCATACACCCCGGGGATGATCACGATCGGGGCTTTGGTACCGGAGCGGAAGTCCGTGGGCCGGGCGCGGGAGAGGAACGCACGGGTCTGGCCGGTCGCCGCATAGACATAGTCGAGCAGCCACCACCAGGCCTCGCGCAGATGGCGACTCAGCAGACGGGGGTTCAGGAGACGGCGAATCATTGTGCCGGGTGCGCGACCGACGGAAGCCGCAGGGCGTGCCCCTCGATGATGGCGGCGGTTTGCACGGCGGCACTGTGGTGCACCAGGTGGCGGTGCCCCGCGACCTCGAACACATGCCCGTCCGGCGCGGCGGCGGCCAGCGATGCACACCAGGTGCTGCCCGAGACGGGGTCGTTGGTGCCTCGGATCACGAGGATGGGGGAGTGCACCTCGCCAAGGGCCAGGTCGGTGCGGTAGCCGAGCATGGGGACGAGCTCGGTGGAGAACCAGCGCGGGCCGCACTCGAGGTAGTCACGGAACACGATCAGATTGCCCGACGGCGACTCCTTGGCCACATCCCGGGTCAGGCCCAGCGCCTGTTGCACGGCTGTCGACCGGCGGGGATCGGTGACAGGGCCGATCAGAACCAGGTGGGAGACGGCATCGGGGCGTTGCCGGGCCACCTCGGTGACGAATTGGGCGCCCATCGAATGGCCGACCAGGACCGCCCGCGGCACCTCGAGTCGATCAAGTAGCCGGCCGAGCAGGGCGCCGTATTCTTCGACAGCGAGCGGCCGAACGGGCCGGCGGGTGCCGCCGAATCCGGGCAGATCGAGCGAATGGGTATGCCCGATGGCGGCCAGGCTCCTCTGCACCCGGCGGTAGTAGCGGTGCGACGCCCCGATGCCGTGGACCAGCAGGTAGGTCGGCGCGTCCGGCGAAGGCGAGGTGCTCTTCAGGGAGTGCACGGTGAATTGATGCCCATCAACCTCGATGCTGCGGCTACGGGCAGGAACAGCGGCTGCGCGCCATCGTTCGACACGCGCTCGGTCGGTGCTCGTCACGGGATTTCCTTCGGGTTCAGGTGCAAAAATCCTAGCCTCCGGCAGTGTCGGGTGGCCTGGGCGCTCACGGGGGCTGAGACATCCGTCACTGATAAGACGGATGCGGGCCGAATTCGTCACGCCCGCGGCGCCGATGGGTCGGGCGCGCCCTGCCTGGCGGCCTGCCCGGCGCCCTGCCCGGCGCCCTGCAGCCCCGAGAGTCGCCGATTCTGCCGAGAATCGCCGCTGGAACGGCGACGCTCGGCGCAAACGGCGACTCTCGGCGGCTCTCGGCGACCCGCGCCATCCCGCAGGATAGAAGGCATGGCCCACCGTCAACGAAAACCCGCCGATTCTGACCCCGCCCGTGACCGGGCGGACAAGACGTGTGCCTCGTGTGGGCGGCGCATCGAGTGGCGCATGAAGTGGGCCGACAACTGGGAGTCGGTGAAGTACTGCTCGACCACTTGCCGCGCACATGGGGTCACGGCGACCGACCTCAAGCTGGAAGAGGCTATCGCGACACTGCTCAGTGCGCGGGCGACGAATGCCACGATCTGCCCGTCCGAGGCGGCGAAAGTGGTCGGCGGTGACGGCTGGAACGACCTGATGGAGCCGGCCCGACGCGCCGCACGCCGCATGGTCGCCCGCGGTGACCTGCAGATCATGCAGGGCGGGGCCGTGGTCGATCCGTCGACGGCGAAGGGTCCGATCCGGTTGCGGCGGGTGCGGACATAGGCGCAGTACCCGCGCTCACCGAGTGCCGTGGCCCGAGACCCTTGCCCGCATTCTGGCGTCCGCCACCGCGCGGCCGTCGGTCGTGCTGCGGCGCGAGCGTGAGCAGGTGCTCAAACTGGCCGGTCGCCGCCGCACGGATTTCCCCCGGCTGCTGGTGCAGTCGGGGATTGCATAGGGCGAGCGGCGGTCGCCGCTCGTCACCTAACGGATTGGTTCACCCCGAGCCGATAATCGGCTCCGTGGTGCTCCTCGGGCAGACGGTCGCCGCGCCCGTGCAACTTGTTGCGTAGAGTGCCCTCGACGTACTCCTCCGGGTAGGCCCCGCGACGACGCAGCTCGGGAATCACGAACTCGACCACGTCTTCGAACGTTCCGGGTGTGATCGCGTAGGCGAGGTTGAACCCGTCAACATCGGTATCGGCGACCCACTCCTGCAGGTGATCGGCAACCTCTTCCGGTGAGCCGACGATGAACGGCCCCAGGCCGCCGATTGCGCCGAGCTTCGCGATGTCACGCACGGTCCACTCGGAGCCGTCATCATTCGCCGCCTGGAAATTTGCCACCGCCGACTGGATCGCGTTGCTCTTCACGTTGCCGATCGGCTCGTCGAGGTCATACCGGGAGAGATCGATGCCCATCCAGCCCGACATGAACACCAGGGCGCCTTCTTCGCTCGCGTAGGAGAGGTAGTCCTGATGTTTTGCGTGCGCCTTCTCGCTGGTCTCGTCGGTGATGATTGTCAGCAGCGTGTAGATCTTCGCGGAGTACCGGTCTCGACCGGCCTGCTCGAGCGCATCCCGGATCTTGCTCACGGTCGCGGTGAGGCCGGACTTGGTCGAAGCGGCCACGAAGATCGCCTCGGCGTTGCCGGCGGCGAAGGCGATACCGCGCGGCGATGCCCCGGCCTGATAGATCACCGGCGTGCGCTGCAACGACGGCTCGGACAGGTGGATCCCCGGCACGGTGAAGTTCTTGCCGTAATGCCCGATCTCATGCACCTTGCTCGGATCGGTGAACACCCCGGTCTCCCGGTCGCGGATGACGGCATCGTCTTCCCACGAGCCCTCCCACAACTTGTACAGCACCTCGAGATATTCGTCGGCGACGTCGTAGCGGTCGTCATGCTCCAACTGGTCTTCATGCCCCATGTTGCGGGCGGCGCTCGGCAGATAACCGGTGACGACGTTCCAGCCGACGCGACCCTTCGTCAAATGGTCGAGCGTCGACATCCGTCGTGCGAACGGGTACGGATGCTCGTACGCTGTACCCGCGGTCACGCCGAACCCGAGGTTCTCGGTCACCGCCGCCATGGCGGAGACGAGCAGAATCGGGTCGTTCACGGGAACCTGGGCCCCGTGCCGGATCGCTGCTTCGTTCGAACCGCCATAGACGTCGTACGTTCCGAGCACATCGGCGATGAAAATGCCATCGAAAGTGCCTCGCTCGAGCAGCCTGGCCAGGTCGGTCCAATAGGAGAGGTCCTTGTATCGCCAGGACTGGTCAAGCGGATGCCGCCACATTCCTGAGGACTGGTGCGCGACGCAGTTCATGTCAAAAGCGTTGAAGCGAATTTGTCTGGGCATGCCACCCATCCTGCGGCGCGGTCGTTGACGGCGCCACAGCACTCGCCATTTGGCGTAACACACGGGGAGCGACGGGCTGAATCTCGCAGATCCGCCCGGAGCGGCGCGGTTTGAATCCCTCGCCGCGCACGAGACCGCCACGCTGCCGCCGACGCTGCTGGCCGCCTGGGTCGTACGGGCCACCGGCACGACGACCATATTCGCGCTGCTGTTGACCATCGTCTTCTCGGTCGCCCTTGTATCGGCTCCAGCAGTTCGGGCGCCATTCTCAGCGTGCTCGGCTGGCGCTAATTGTTCGACCTCGTGCTCCTGATCACCCTCAGCGTGCTCGTCGTGGGCGGCTTGGGGCTGAAGAACGTCACCACTACGCGCAAGACGCGGATCGACGTGGTCTTGGTCATCCTCTCGCCGCCCGGCTTCGGCAAGCTCGTCTACGGCCTCAGCAACCTGAATGCGGAATCCGGTGGCATCGGCTCGGTTGCGGGCTGGCTGCCGACCGCTCCGGGCCCATTCGTCTGCTGATCGTGGGCTCCAGCCGCGTTCCTGTGCGGCGCCGTGATCTCGCTGTTCGCGATCCCCGCGGCGTTCTTCATTCGCCGCGCGGCAGCTGCGCCGCGCGGGCGCGGTAGCAGCGCCGTTCCGCGCGTGGCACGCCATCGGCGCAGCGGCGCAGCACGCGCGCAGCGAGACCAGGGCCGCCGCGCGGGGCCCGCCGAATCCGGTGTCCCGGCCCGGCTACCCATGACTTTCACAGAATACTGAGCGTTTGTTCAGAAACATGAGACAGAGTATAAGTTTCGTCTGCGCCGTCCCCCGAAAGCGCAGGCCCGATGCCCAGTAAGTTGGCGCGCGCACGCGTGCGAGCTTGCGTAACACGGAAGTCAAGCGCACATACATGCCCGAAACACCCGAAGAAATCCGCATCCGATTCGCTGCCCAAAATAAGCGAAGCAACAGCATTCCCAGCAGCAACAGCACCACCGGCCCCACCAAGATCAACCGCCCGCACCGCATCGTGCTCATCGCCACCAGTGTGCTCGCCGTCACCGGCCTCGCAGTCGGCGCCGGCTTCGCCGGTCAGTCCGCCTCCGCCACCCAGGACCGTGTCTCGGCCACAACCGAACTCGCCGACAGCACCGGCCTGCACCGTGAACAGCTCGGCGCCTACCGCGCGGTCGCCAAGGCGCACGTCGACAACTCGGCATCCATCACCCTGAACGAGGCCAATCAGGTCATCGCCGCCACCCAGGACAAGGTGGATGCCTCCAGCCTCGCCGCGGTCGCCAGCTCGCTCGCCAGCTACGAGATCCTCCCTCTCGACGAGATCACCTCGCTGACCGCCCAGACCAAGGCCGAGACTGCCGCCGTCACCGCGGCGTCGATCGAAGTCGATCGGGTCGCCGCCGAGGCCGCCGCCGCTGAGGCCGCCGCCGCCGCTGAGGCCGCTTCTCAGGCCGCCGCCGCTGAAGCCACCCGTGCCCAGTCGCTGGCCTCCGGCAACACTCCTGCCGGCGCGCGCGCCACGGCTCAGGCCATGGCCGCGTCCCAGTACGGCTGGGGCGCCGACCAGTTCTCCTGCCTGAACCAGCTGTGGCAGAAGGAATCGGAGTGGAAGTACGACGCCGTGAACTCCAACGGCGGTGCCACCGGCATCCCGCAGGCGTTGCCCGGCAACAAGATGGCGACGGCCGGCAGCGACTGGGCCACCAACGCGACCACGCAGATCGCATGGGGCCTCGGCTACATCAAGGCCTCCTCCTACGGCACCCCGTGCGCCGCCTGGTCTCACTCGCAGGCCAACAACTGGTACTGATGCCCTGATCACCCGCAGCAACAAGGCCGGTCGTCCCCTCGTGGAGGGGCCGACCGGTTTTCTCGTTGCCGGGCTCTCAGCTGTCGGTTCGCATGCACCGAAGGGACCCGTGCTGCACTAGCCTTCGAAGGTCGGATGTTGTGGGGACAGCACGGCTCGGCGCGGTCGACGCCGCATCGAGGCTCCCGGCTCCGGCAGAAACAGGGAGCGACAATATGCACGGGATCGCACCGGCCAGACATCCGTTACGTCGATTCGTGCAGGTCATCGCCGCGCTCGCGGTTTCGGCGGCGCTCGCGCTCGGGATGCCGGCCGTCGGGACGCCCCTGGCCGCGTCGGCAGACACCGGTGACTTCACATTCACCTCCTTCGAGGCCGACTACTACCTCTCCCGTGACGACGCCGGGCACTCCACCCTGCGCACGGTCGAGACGTTCGTGGCGCAGTTCCCGAACTTCGACCAGAACCGAGGCATGGTGCGCCTCCTCCCCAACGACTACAACGGGGTGCCGCTGAACACCACCGTCGAATCGGTCACCGACGCCACCGGAGCCCCCGTCTACTTCGAGACCTATGACCAGGGCTCCGTCACCGAGGTGCCGCTCGGCACCGATGAGTTCGTGCGCGGCCAGCAGACCTACACGATCGCCTACACGCAGCAGAACGTGGTGCGCGCGTTCGCCGACACCGACGACGACGAGCTCTACTGGGACACCAACGGCACCGGGTTCGACCAGTCGTTCGGCTCCGTCACCGCGCGCGTGCACGTCGACCCGAGCGTCGCCGAGTTCCTCACCGGCGACACCGCCTGCTATTCCGGGGCCCAGGACGACGGCGCCCGGTGCGAGATCAGCCAGACCACGGATGCCGCAGTGCCCGGATCCACGGGCCAGCTGTTCACCTCGTCCGTGCAGGGTCTCGGTCCGCGGCAGAACCTGACCGTGGCCATCGGCTTTGCACCCGGCACCTTCGTGTCGGTGCCGGCCTCGGCCAGCTACAGTGCGAGCGATTCGGACAACGGCGGGGGAGAACCGGCGACCGGGCTGCTGTTCCTGGTGGCGGCTGTCGGCTTTCTCGGGGTCGTGCTCGCCTTCATCCGTCGCCGACTCGGCCAGCGCGACGCCCGCGGCCGAGGCACCATCATCGCCCAGTACAGCGTGCCGAAGGGTTACAACCTGCTGGAGGCGGGGGACCTTGCGAATCGGTCGAAGACGGCTATCGCCGCGCAGATTGTGAGCCTGGCGGTGCGCGGCACGGTGCGCATCCTCGACTATCCGGTCAGCGCCGGCGGCGGCGACTACACGCTGCAGCTGCTGACCGTGGAAGGCGTGGACGCTCAGGAGCGAAAGCTGCTGGAGACGCTGTTCCCCCGCCTGACGATCGGAGCGACGCGGGAACTGGGGGTCGCCGACAGCACACTCGCCGCCAAACTGAGCGCGTTCCTCCCCGCCGCGACAGCGTCGGTCATCGAGCGCGGCTGGCGGGCCAAGGTGACCGGCCGCGGCGGCAGGTGGATCGCCATCGGAATGGCCGTCGTGCTGCTGCCGGCCCTGGCCGTCCTCGGTGCGGTGGCGCTGATCGACGGCTCCCCGAAGTTCGGCGAGGTGATGACGGTCGCCGTCATCGCAGCGCTGTTCCTCTACCTGGCCCTCTACCTCGCCCAGGGCACGGTGCAGCTCACCGATTCCGGGGCCGATCAGCGCGACTACCTCAAGGGACTGAAGGTCTATCTAGAGCTCGCCGAAGAGGAGCGTTTCCGCATGCTGCAGAGCCCGGACGGCGCGCTGCGGGCCACGATGCCTGCCATGCCGGGTGTCGCTTCGGGGGCGCTGCCGAGCCCGGTGACGGATGCCGCCGAAACACCCGACACCGTCGAACTGGTCAAGCTCTATGAGGAGCTGCTCCCCTTCGCGGTGCTCTGGGGCGTCGAACGGGACTGGGCGATGGAGCTCGTCGTGCTCTACGAGCACGGGGCGCCGGCGCCGGGCTGGATCGTGTCGCAGGGAGGCTTCACCGCGAGCGGCTTCGGCGTCGCCATGAACGGTTGGGTCGCTTCGGTCCTCACCTCTGCCACGGTTCCCGTCAGCTCCAGCAGCGGCGGCGGATACTCCGGCGGCGGAGGAAGTTTCTCCGGCGGCTCCGGCGGCGGCGGGTTCTCCGGCGGTGGCGGTGGCGGAGGCGGTGGCGGCGGCCGTTGACGACTGCCGGGTGTGCAGCCGTCAACGCATCCGTGGTCCGTCGTGCCGGCGCGGGTGCCGCGCCGCTTCGCTGGTGGCATGCCATCCGCAGAGCGGCGCACCTCCCGCCCGTCGAGCAGAGTGGAACGGGAAAGGGCGACGGATGCCCCGCGCCGCCTACGCGGCGTCGCTCGGCACGCGCAGGGTGAGGCTACCGGCATCCACCCAGGTCTTGAAGGCCACGGCGGTGCCGAACCCGTCGCCGTCGAGTTCGATCTCTTCCGGACGGTTGAGCCGCAGCACGAGCTTCGTGCCGGTGGCGTAGTTGAGCGCGTCGACATCATTGGTGCGCAGTTTGCGGCCCAATACCGTTCGGCTGAGCACGCCGTTCTCCCACAGCACCTTAGACAGAATTTGCAGCCAGCCGCCGAAGCCCTCCGGCTTCAGTACGACCACGTCGAAGAGTCCGTCGTCGAGGGCGGCGTCGGGAATCAACTCGATGCTGGCCGGAAGCGACCCGCAGTTGCCGACCATGATGGTGTGCGCGCGCATCGCCTGCTCGGGCTTCGCGTTGAGCCGGTACCGGAACCGGAGATCGCTGTCGTCCTTGCCGACGGCGATCATGGCTTTCACGTAGGCCAGCCAGCCGGCCTTCGCCTTGAGGTCGTCGTCGGTGTTCGCGAGCATCTTGGCATCGAGGCCGAGCCCGGCCATCACCAGGTAGGCGTGCCGGTCGACCGACCGGTCGGCCCGCTCGATGTCGATCAGGCACACGTCGATCACCTTGTCCTGGCCGGCGAACGCGGCTTGCAGGGCCAGTCCGGTGTCGGCGAGGGGCAGCTGCAGGTTGCGGGCGAGCAGGTTGCCGGTGCCCGACGGCAGCAGCGCCAGTGCGCACTCCGTGCCGTGGACGGCTTCCGCGACGGCGCGCACGGTGCCGTCGCCGCCGGCCACGATGATCATGGTGGCCCCGGCTTCGATCGCCTTCCGCGCCGGTCCCTGCCCCGGGTCCTCAGCTGACGTCTCGAACCACAGCGTCTCCGGCCAGCCGGCGGCCGATTGCTGGGCCTCGACGGCGTCCCGGAGCTCGTCGACGTCGACCTTCATGGGGTTGTAGACGACCGCGGCGAGCCGGGGTGCGCTCACGTCATCGGTCAGGTCGTCGTGGTGCAGATCGGTGCTCGTCATGTGGGGTCCGTTCGATGGTGGAAGCTGGTGCCTTCCGTCAATGGGTTCTCACTCATCTAGACGGATGCCGCTGCCCATTTGTCACGCGACCCCGCAGTCGGGCGCCCCTTCCCAGGCGCAGACCCACTCCTTATGCTGGCACCACTTCGCTCGAAAATCACGTTCCTCTCGTTCGCTTCAGGGTGGGAAGACTCTCCTGAACCCCGGCCGATTCTGCCGGGACGCTTTCGGGGGTCCCGGGGCGCGGGTACTGTCACCAACGGTTCTGCGCAGCCGGCCACGCCAGAGCCGGTTGCTGCCGGGCCGATCGATCGCTGCCGCACCGCTCTCTGCCGCACCGCTCTCCGCGGAGCCGGCTGACGGCATCCGGAACCGTCAATGAACGAAAGGGTCAATTCAATGCCCCCCGCGACACAAACACAGAATGTCACCGATGCGCGCACCATGGCTCGGCGAACGGGCACCCTCCTCGGAGGGATGCCCTATTTGAGGTTCGGCACGGGCTCGCCGCTGGTGGTCATCCCGGGCCTCACCCAGAACTTTGAACCGACGATCGGCGTCGAGCGCATGCTTGTGACCCGGATGCTGGCTCCGGTGGCGGCCCGGCACCGCGTGCTCAGGCTGACCCCGCGCCCGGGCCTCGACCCGAACGCCAGCATGGCCGACATCGCCCGGGACTACGCCGACGCTCTGCGCCTGGAGTTTCCGGGGCCCATCGACGTGATCGGCACGTCGACCGGCGGGAGCATCGCCCTGCAACTCGCCGCCGACCATCCCGATGTGGTGCAGCGTCTCGTCGTGGTCTGCGCGGCCTACACCCTGGGGCCAAACGGCAAGAAGGTGCAGCGTCGGGTCGCTGAAGAGGTTCTTGCCGGGCGCCCGCGGCAGGCCGGCCGGAAGATGTTCAGTGTCCTCGGCGACAAGCCCCCGAGTCGGCTGGCAGCCGGCATGGGCTGGATGCTCGGACCCCGCACGTTCGGCAAGGCCAGCCCCGACCTGATCACCACCATTCGCGCCGAAGACGCCTTCAACCTGCGCGACCGGCTCGGCGAGATCGAAGCGCCCACCCTGCTGATCGGTGGCGACCGGGACGGTTTCTACACGCCCGAGCTGTTCCGCGAGACGGTGGCGCGCATCCCCAACGCCCGCCTCATCCTCTACCCCGGCAAGGGGCACATGGCCGCGATCTCAGACCCACGCCTCCTGCCGGACATCCTCGAGTTCCTCGACGGCTCCGACGCGGGCGGCCGCGCTGGGGGTGCCCACTCCCCGAGTGCGCGCTCTGCGGGCACTCATCCGTCGACGCTGTAGCCGTCGCCTGGCTGGGTCGTTGTTGACCCGGAACGTCGGTGAGACGACAGCTGTCCCTGGTTTCGCCCGGGACGATTACGAGGTGGCGCTGCGGACCAGCTTCGAAGCACGGGGGTGGTGCTCCTGCCATGCCCGGTACCAGATTAGGCCTGAGCTGGTCGGCTAAAGGATTGCCCTAGGTGAGTGCCGGGATGATCGCGCCAGAGAACACCTGCCAGGCCAGCGCGGTCTTGGCGACCAGGCTCAGCGTGATGTAGGCGCGCTCGCCGCGGAGATAGTCGCGCCAGCCGCCGACCTGACGGTACTGCAGCACCTGGTTGACGGCGAACGTGTTGAAGAACAGGAAGAGGGAAATGATGATGCCGTAGACGAAGGCCGGCGGTGCGGCCTCGGTGTTCGAGCCGGGGGCGATGAAGTAGATCAGGATGACGACCCACGGCACCACGCCCACCATCGACCCGAAGATGAAGGGCAGGAACTTGCCGTTGCCGGGTGTCTCGTACTTCTCCTGCAGTGCCCCGAACATGATCATGGCGGCGTTGGCGGCGAAGATCGAGAACAGGGCCGCGATGTCGGTGATGCCGGTGATCTGGGCGATCAGCCAGATCATGATCGAGGAGCTCAGGGAATATTCGACCCAGCGGAAGTAGTTTCGGTTGGCTTTGAGCCCCGCCGCGTAGCGGGGGAAGAATTTCGGCGACGAGATCAGGAAATGGAAGAAGGCCGAGAGCGCCAGGAAGGAGACGACGCCGATGCCCACGTTGACGTCGAACAGGGTCACCCGCTCGGGCGGCAGCGGCACGCCGGGAGGAGCCGACAGATAGTCGGCGGTGACGGCAAAGGTGACCTGGGTGCTGAGCAGGGTGAGCACGTATGCGAAGCCCAGGACCTGCACGAGGTGCAGTGAGCCGGCCACGATGTTGTAGACGCGGAGGCGGGAAATTTTCTGATCGGGGGTGTAGTTCTTGCGTGCCATCGGGGCTCCTCCACAGGTCAGGTGAGGCCGAGACTAGCAGGGTCGCCGACTGCCGTTACCCAAGCGTCAGACCACGCCGAGCGGCAGGTGTTCCCCGGCCGGCAGCCGCACTTGAATCGGGTCCCCGGGAGCGACGCTTCCCCCGGTGACGACGATTCCCATGATCCCCGCCTTGCGGATCACCTGACCGGCATCATCCGTGTCGATCAGCGTCTTCATCAGCCCCTTCTGGTACCCGTTGATCAGTGAGCACGGGTTGCGCACCCCGGTGATCTCCACGACCGCGTCGGTGCCGAGCCGCAGCCGGGCACCCCGCGGAAGGCCGGACAGATCCAGCCCGCGGGTCGTGATATTCTCGCCCAGCTCGCCGGGGGAGACCTCGAAGCCGGCCCCCCGCAGCTCGTCGAAGAGCTCGGCGGGCATGAAGTGCACCTGGGTGAGGTTCGCCCTGGTCGGATCCTTCACGATCAGGTAGCGGTGCTGCGTCGTGGCTCCGGCGTGAGCGTCGCCCTCCACCCCGAATCCCGCGATCAAACGGATGTCCGGGACCGTCGGCTTGCTGAACGCGTGCCGTTCGTCTCGGCTGACCGACTCCACCGTTGCCGTCACCGTTGCCGTCACTGTGGCCGTCACTGTGGCCGTCGCATCCTGCATCATGCCCCGAGTCTCGCATGAGGGCCGCCGAGAATTCACCCAGCCGATATAGCATTTCTGCGTCGCAAACGTAGGCTAGGTGGGTGTTCAGCGAGTCGAGTCGAGTCGAAAAAGGTCAGTCGTGAAAGTCATCAGCTATAACCTCCGCAAGAATCGTGCCAGTGGTGAGCTCATCGCCCTGGCCGAGAACCACGATCCCGACGTCCTGTGTCTGCAGGAATGCGACACCCTCGAGCTCCCCGAGGAGATCGGTCTCCTGCACCTCGCCGACTCCACTGTGCGCAACCGACTCGGCCTGGCGATCTACTATCGCATGGACCGGTTCACCAACGAGCGCACCCAGACCTTCGCGCTCAAGAAGTCACTGCACGACCGCGTGCTGACCCCCGCGCATGAGCGCCTGATCGGCACCCGATTGACCGACCTCGCCGCCCACCGCGAAATCGTCGTCGCTTCGTTCCACGCCGCGCCGCTCACCGCGCTCAACTCCCTGCGGCGCAACCAGATCCGCACCGCGCACGAAGAACTGCACGAGCTCGGGCCGGGCCTGCCGACCCTGATGGTGGGCGACTACAACTACCCGATCTTCAAGGGGCGCCTCGGTGACCACATCACCCAGTCCGGCTACGATCTCACCCTGAGCGACACCCGAACGTACACGCGCTACAAGTTCTTCCGCGGGCATTTCGACCTGGCAACCTCCATCGGGCTGACCATCGACAGTGTCGAGACGCTGCCCCTCGGCACCTCCGACCACCTGCCCATCCTGGTCACGTCCACCTACAGCGACGAGTCGGTGAACGCCACGAATGTGCCGGCCAGCCTCGCCGAGACGGAGCGCGCTCCGGGCGGCGAATTCGCGATCTAAGGGGCGGGGCCTCGACTACTGAGCGTCCAGGGCGGGGCCCCGTCTACTGGGTGTCGCCGCGCGTCCAGAGCAGGTGGGCACGCACCGACAGGGATCCGCCGATCAGGAGGGCCACGCCCGCCATCCAGAGCAGGACGGTGAGGAACGCGTTGGCCGTCACGGCGTTGAAAATGATCAGGGCCACCCCGAAGGCACTGAAACTGAACCCGGCGACGGCGCAGGTGGTGAAGGACCAGTTCTTCATGCGGGTGGTTCCAATCGGGTGGGGATTCGACAGCGATTACGGTAGCAGGCCCGCGGGGCGCATACCGTGCCTCGCCTGCCCAGAACTAGTGAGTCCGAATCGGTTGGTTGCATCGCTCCCGGATTGGCAGAGCTGACTGCACCGCGCGGACGCTGTTCAGCACGGGCGAGCGCCGGGTTCGGCGTCGAACCAATTCGACGGAGATTTTGGGTGAAATCGCCTTCCAGAGTGGGTTTAGGGCAGATTTCGGCAGAATCTCCGTCGAATTCGTTCGGGACGGATGGCTGGCCGACCTCGTGTCGCTGGAGGTCGCCGACAGAGTGGAAGCCGACCAACGTGGAGCAGCTCTGGATCCACGGCGGCATCCTCACTCGGTGTCGGAACTAGCCGTGGCCACCCACTGGCTCTCGGTGTGCCAGTTTCTCAGGTGATGCCGGCCCGCCGGCGCGACTCCGTGTGCTCGCGCATGCGCGCGTTCGACTCCCTGGTGAACTGCTTCCAGGCGTCGAGCTTGCCGGGCAGGATCGGCACGAACAGACTGATGCTGTTCAAAACTTGTCCTCCCATCAGACCGTTTTTCCAGCGCATGTTTCAGTCCCGAGTCCCGAGTCCCGAAGGGCTCAATCACCGACCAGCAGAATCTTGCCCACGTGAACGGATGCCTCCAGCCGCCGGTGCGCCTCGGCGGCCTTCTCGAACGGGAAAATGCTGTCGATCACCGGGCGGAAGCGGCCGGATTCGAGCCAGGGCCAGACATCCGTCCTGAGGGCCCGCATGATGGCCGCCTTCTCCTCGAACGGGCGGGAGCGGAGGGTGGTACCCCAGTACCGGCCGCGCTTCTGCATCAGATGGAACGGATTGAAGTCGGCGTTCTCGCCGCTCTGGTTGGCGATCACCATGATGCGGCCGTCGACCGCCAGTGCCGCCACGTTGCGGGCCGCGTAGGAGCCACCGATGATGTCGAGGATCACGTCGGCGCCGCGCCCCTCTGTGGCGGCCTGGATTTCGGTGGGGAAATCCTGCTCGCGATAGTTGATCAGGATCTCCGCGCCCAGGCTGCGGCACACCGCCAGCTTCTCGGCTGAGCCGGCCGTCGCGGCCACCCGCGCGCCGGCGAGCACGCCCAGCTGGATCGCGGTGGTGCCGATGCCGCTGGCGCCGCCGTGCACGAGCAGCGTCTCCCCGGCGGCCAGCCCCGCACTCAGGAACACGTTCGACCACACGGTGGCCAGCGCCTCCGGCAGGCCCGCCGCCTCGACGAGGTCCACGGATTCGGGCACGGGCAGGGCCAGGTCTTCGTGCACCACGGCCTCGGTGGCGTAGCCGCCGCCGGCCAGCAGGGCACACACCCGGTCGCCGACCGCGAACCGCTTTGCCTCGGCGCCGACTTCATTGACGACTCCGGACACCTCCAGCCCGGGCCACTGCGGCGCCCCGGCCGGCGACGGGTAGCTGCCCAGCCGCTGCGCGACATCCGCCCGGTTCACGCCGGCCGCGGCGACCCGAATCCGGATGTCGCAGGCCCCGACGGGCAGGTCGCTCACCGTTGTGAGGGTGAGGGCATCGGGGCCGCCGGGGGTGTCTACGATGATCGCGCGCATCGGGTCAGCCTACGCGCGTGCACTTTGCGACGGATCCACGACTGCGCGGTGGTTCGGTCTGTGGAACCCGGCCACGGAATCTACGATGGTAGACAGGGGCGTGGCTGTTGCATGCCTTGGGTCGTACGCACGTGATCCGCAATGACGCGGAGATTTTCTGATGGAGGCTTATTTCAATGACGTCTGAGTCCACCCGCACCGGGAAATCACCGGCAGGCAGCACACTCGACGCTTTCCTGGGCGACTACTACGAGCACCTGGCCGGGGAAGACCGGCAGAACTCCGATGGGGGAACCCTCCGCGAGCGGGCCGTCCATCATTGGCAGGTCGCCCAGAGCCGCACCCCCAGCACCCCGAACATCGAGATCCGGAACGAAGCCGGCCGCAGCATCGTCTACATCGTCACCGACGACATGCCTTTCCTGGTTGACTCGGTGACCGCCGAGCTGGTGCGCCAGCACTCGGCCATCCACCTCGAAGTGCATCCGCTACTAGTCGTGACCCGCGACCGGAACACCAACGAGCTCCTCGGCGTCACCCGCGTGCACGGAGGCGACGGCGCCCGGCCCGGTGACGTCGACGAGACCGTCACCCAGGTCGAGTCGTGGATCGCGATCGAGATCGAAACCGCCAACGACGAGGCGCGGGCTGCTCTGGTCGCCGGGCTGGCCACGGTCCTCGGCGACGTTCGCGCCGCCAACGAGGACTGGCAGGCCATGCGAACGAAGGCCGTGGAGATCGCCGACGCGCTCGGCGACGTCGCCCACGCCGAGGGCATCCAGGAGATCAAGCAGGCGCAGGACTTGCTGCGCTGGCTCGACCGCGACAACTTCACCTTCCTCGGCTACCGGGAGTACGACCTGGAGACCGTCGACGGAGAGGACGTGCTGAGCATCCGTGACCGCAGCGGCCTGGGGCTGCTGCGCTCCACCGAAGACGGGCACCAGATTCAGCACCTGACGGATGCCGGCCGGCTCAAGGCGCGCGAGCGTAGCGCCCTGGTGATCACCAAGGCGAACTCGCGTTCCAGCGTGCATCGCCCGGCGTACTTCGATTACATCGGGATCAAGAGTTTCGATGCGGACGGCAACGTGCGGGGGGAGCAGCGCTTCATCGGCCTGTTCGCCGCCACGGCGTATACGAGCTCGGTGCGGGATGTGCCGATCCTGCGCGAAAAGGTCGACGCCGTGATGGACCAGGCCGGGTTCCCGCCAGGGTCGCACAGCGGCAAGGAGCTGCTCGGCATCCTGGAAACCTACCCCCGCGACGAGCTGTTCCAGATCGACGTGCCCACCCTGTTCACCACCACGCTGGCCATCCAGCGTCTGCAGGAGCGGCGGCGCACCCGGCTTTTCCTCCGCCCGGATGTCTACGGCCGGTTCATGACCGCGCTGGTCTACTTCCCCCGCGACCGGTACACCACGGCCGTGCGGCTGCGGATCGAGAAGGAGCTGCGGGACACCTTCCACGCCGAGTCCGTCGACTTCGAGGCCCGGATGACCGAGTCCGCGCTGGCCCGGCTGTTCTTCCGTATCCGGTTGCAGAAGAACGACACGGTCGGCGTCGTCGACGCCGTCGCGCTGGAGCACCGGCTGGTGATGGCGGTGCGGTCCTGGCCCGAGGGGATCGGCGAGAAACTGCGCGAGAGCCACCCGCTGGACGAGGCGGAGCGCCTCTCCGAACTCTGGTCGGAGGCGTTCCCCGCCAGCTACCGGGTGGATTACGAGCTCGAGGAGGCCGTGCAGGACATCGAGCGATTCGAGGCCGGCGCCGCGGCCGCCGCCGCGGCGGCGGCCGCCGGGACCGGGCCGATCCGGCCGGCGCTGAACGTGTATCTTCCGACCGGCACGGGCGCTGGTGACACGGTCATCGACGCCGACGACGGAAGCACCGCGGGACGCGGCGTCACGGCGGAGGATGCCCGGATCAAGCTCTACATGATGGAGCCCAAGAGCCTGAGCCAGATCCTGCCGTTCCTGCAGAACCTCGGCATCGAGGTGCTCGACGAGGTGCCCTTCGAGATCGAGACCGCCGACGGCCGCGCGTTCTACCTCTACGACCTGGGCTTGAGCTACCCCGAGGGCGTGGACCCGGTTGCGACCGGCGCACTCCTGGCCGACTCCTTCGGCGCCGCCGTCAGCGGGGCCATCGAATCGGACGGCCTCGACCGACTGGTGCTGCGGGAGGGCATGCCCTGGCACCGGGTCGTCATCCTGCGCAGCTACGCCAAGTACCTGCGCCAGGCCGGAAACACCAACTCCTACGGCTTCATCGCCGATACCCTGCTGGCAAATCCGGCCGTCACCCGAGGGCTGGTGGCGCTCTTCGAGGCCCGGTTCGATCCGGAATTGGCCGAGCCGGAGCGCATCCGTCGCAGCCTGCAGGTCAAGGATGAGCTGACGGCGGCCATGGAAGCGGTCACCACGCTCGACGCCGACCGGGTGCTGCGCACCCTGATCAACCTGATCGAGTCGTCGCTGCGCACGAACTTCTTCCAGGACAAGCCCTACCTGAGCATCAAGCTCGACCCGACCACGATCGAGCTGTTGCCGTTCCCGCGGCCGAAGTACGAGATCTGGGTGTACTCCCCGCGGGTGGAGGGCGTACACCTCCGCTTCGGCAAGGTGGCCCGCGGCGGGCTGCGCTGGTCGGACCGGCGGGAGGACTTCCGCACGGAGGTGCTCGGCCTGGTCAAGGCGCAGACGGTCAAGAACGCGGTGATCGTGCCGACCGGGGCCAAGGGCGGGTTCTTCGCCAAGCAGCTGCCCGATCCGGCGCTGGACCGCGCGGCCTGGATTGCCGAGGGCATCGGGAGCTACAAGACCTTCATCCGGGGGCTGCTCGACCTCACCGACAACCTGGTGACCACGGCGGAGGGGGAGCGGCTCGTGCCGCCTGCCCGGGTGGTGCGCCACGACGACGACGATTCCTACCTGGTCGTCGCGGCCGACAAGGGCACGGCCACCTTCTCCGACATCGCCAACGGCGTCGCCGCCGAATACGGTTTCTGGATGGGCGACGCGTTCGCCTCCGGCGGCTCGATCGGCTACGACCACAAGGCAATGGGCATCACCGCCCGCGGCGCATGGGAGTCGGTCAAGCGCCACTTCAGCGAACTGGGCGTCGACACGCAGGCCGAGGACTTCACGGTCGTCGGCGTGGGCGACATGTCCGGCGACGTCTTCGGCAACGGCATGCTGCTCTCGGAGCACATCCGTCTGCTGGCGGCCTTCGACCACCGGCACATTTTCCTGGACCCGAATCCGGATGCCGCGCGCTCCTTCCAGGAACGAGCGCGCCTCTTCGCCCTGCCGCGGTCGTCGTGGGCGGACTACGACACCAGCCTGATCAGTGCCGGCGGCGGGGTCTTCCCGCGCCAGGCCAAGGTGGTGCCGATCTCCGCCGAGGTGCGCACCGCACTCGGGCTGCCGGACGGGACGGTGCGGCTGAGCCCGCCGGAACTGCTCCGCGCCATCCTGGCCGCCCCGGCCGACCTGCTCTATAACGGCGGCATCGGCACCTATGTGAAGGCCAGCAGCGAGACGGCCGCGCAGGTCGGCGACAAAGCGAACGACGCCATCCGGGTCGACGGCCGGGATCTGCGGGTCAAGGTCGTCGGCGAGGGCGGAAACCTCGGGATGACCCAGCTCGGGCGCATCGAGGCGGCCCTCACCGGCGTGATCCTGAACACCGACGCGATCGACAATTCCGCCGGGGTGGACTGCTCCGACCACGAGGTCAACATCAAGATCTTCGTCGACCGGATGGTGACCGCCGGCAAGTTGGCCGAGTCGGAGCGGTCGGAGTTCCTTGCTTCCATGTCCGACGAGGTGGCGCGGCTGGTGCTGGAAGACAATGTCGACCAGAACATCCTGCTGCTCAACGACCGGGCGAAGGTGACCACCTGGAGCCCCAGCTACGAACGGCTGATGGACTGGCAGGAGGCCTCGGGCGACCTCAAGCGCAAGTTGGAGGCGCTGCCCACCACGGCGACGCTGCGGGAGCGCCTTGAAACGGGCCAGGGCCTGACCTCACCCGAGCTGTCCGTGCTGGCGGCCTACGCCAAGATCGATCTGGCGACCACGCTGCGGGACAGTGACCTGCCCGACGACCCCTGGTTCGGCCGAACCCTGCGCCGGTACTTTCCGGTGCAGCTGTCCGAGCGCTTCGACGCCGAGCTCGACACGCATCCGCTGCGCCGCGAGATCATCGCCACCGTCGTCGCGAACAACATGATCAACCTCGGCGGCGTGACCTTCGCGTTCCGGGCTATGGAGGAAACCTCGGCGAACCAGGCCACGGTCGCGAAAGCCTTCGTCGCGCTGCGGGAGATCTTCGAAATCGACGTGCTCGTGGCCGAGGTCAACGCCCTGCCGTCGTCGTTCCCGACCAAGCACTGGACGTCGATCCACCTGGACATCCGTCGCCTGCTCGACCGGGCCGTGCGCTGGCAGGTCAACCAGGGGGCGTCGCGACCGGTGGGCGAGGTGGTGGCCCAGTACAAACCGCAGATGGACCTGATGCGCGCCCACCTGGAGGATTACCTCAAGGGCGGCGACCTCAAACGCGTGCAGTCCCTGCTGGAGACCGCCCAGGAGTGGGGCGTACCGGAGAACCTCGGTCGCCGGTGGGCTGAACTCTTCGAGGCCTTCGCCCTGCTGGACGTGGCGCAGATCTCCGCCCAGGTCGATGAGCCTCTGGCCGACGTCGCCGGCGTCTACTACACGGTCTACGACCGGTTCCGGGTGGACAACCTGCTGGAGCGCATCACCGTGCTGCCGCGCAAGGACCGCTGGCAGGCCCTGGCCCGCGCCGCCCTCCGCGACGACCTGTACTCGACGGTCGCCGATATGACGCGGGCGGTGCTGAAGGAAACACATGCCGGCCACGCCGACGCCCGACTGCTCGCCTGGGAGGCGCTCAACGCGGAACAGTTGGGACGGGCTCGCAGCGTGTTCGAGGAGGTCAACGCCCTCGGTCAGGACGACATGGCGTCCCTGTCCGTGGTTGTGCGGCTGCTGCGCTCGATCGTGCGCCGCTGACCTGCCGGCTGCGGACATCCGTCGCTGCGCGCTGCTGCCCACTATTACTGCCTGCTGCCACCGGCCGTTTGGGGCTAACTCAGGAGAATGGCGAGCCTGATGAGTGTGGGCCGGCATCGGCCGCGGAATCACGAGGCGGGTGCCGGCCGGGCACGGGGATCTCCTGAATTAGCCACAGTGGATGGCCCGAACAGACGGATGCCTGAGCCCGGTCAGGGTCGCCCGCGGGGAGCCGGTGTCCCGAACCACCCTCCGCCGCAGTGTGGCTGACTCAGGAGATCTGACAACGCAATGCCTCTTGGCCGCACACGTGCCGCGGAATCACGCGGTGGGCGTCCCCGGCGTGCGGGGATCTCCTGAGTTAGCCACAGTCCGTGCTGCCAAAAACGGATTCTGACCACATCGGCGGCGCCGCTCGACGGATTTCCGGGGCAGTCTTCCGGGGTCACGCTCTAGTGGCCGCGGGCGATCCATTCATCCAGGTGCCCGGCCTCGGCGCCGATTGTCGTCGACTCGCCATGGCCGGTGAGCACGACGGTGCTCGCCGGGAGCATCAGCAGCTTGCCTTTGATCGAGGAGAGGATCGTGGGGAAGTCGCTGAACGACCGGCCGGTCGCGCCGGGTCCGCCATGGAACAAGGTGTCGCCGCTAAAGACCGTGCCGAGCGCGGGCGCATAGAAGCAGACGGCGCCGGGAGAATGCCCCGGCGTGTGCAGCACCTCGAGTTCAATACCGGCCACCCGGATGCGCTGGCCGTTCTCGAGCGGACGGCTCGGCGGGGCATCCGGGTAGACCCGGTCCCACAGCATCATGTCGTCGGGGTGGAGGTAGGTCGGCGCGGTGTGCGCGGCCTGCACCCCGGCGACGGCACCGATGTGGTCGTCGTGCGCGTGCGTGCAGAGGATGCCCACCAGCTTGCGGTCGCCGACCGCGGCGAGGATGGCGTCGACGTCGTGGGCCGCGTCGACCACAACGCACTCGTCGTCGTCGCCGACGATCCAGACGTTGTTGTCCACGTCCCAGGTGCCGCCGTCGAGGCTGAAGCTGCCCGAGGTGACGAGGTGTTCGATCCGCGCCGTCATCAGAGCACGACCACGGAGCGCAGCACGTCGCCGCGGGCCATCTTCGCGAATGCCTCCTCGATATGCCCGATTCCGATTCGTTCACTGACGAACTCGTCCAGCGGCAGGCGGCCCTGCAGGTAGAGGTCGGTCAGCATCGGGAAGTCGCGCTCCGGCAGGCAGTCGCCGTACCAGGACGATTTCAGAGAACCGCCCCGGCCGAACACGTCGAGCAGCGGGATCTCCAGCATCATCTCGGGGGTCGGCACGCCCACCAGCACGACGGTGCCAGCCAGGTCGCGGGCGTAGAACGCCTGCCGCCAGGTCTCGGGACGCCCGACGGCGTCGATCACGACATCCGCGCCGAAGCCGCCGGTCAGTGCCTGCACGGCCGCGACCACGCCGTCCTCGTCGAGGCCGGCTGAGTCGATGGTGTGGGTGGCGCCCAGCGTCTGGGCGGTCGCGAGCTTCTTCGCGTCGCGGTCGATCGCGATGATGACGGATGCCCCGGCGAGCCGGGCCCCGACGACCGCCGCGTTACCCACGCCGCCACATCCGATCACGGCGACCGAGTCGCCCCTGGTCACGTTGCCCGTGTTCATGGCGGCCCCGATGCCGGCCATGATGCCGCAGCCGAGCAGTCCGACGACCGCGGGGTCGGCGGCAGGGTCGACCTTGGTGCACTGTTTCTCGTGCACGAGAGTCTTTTCGGCGAAGGCGCCGATGCCGAGGGCGGGGCTGAGCTCGGTGCCGTCCGTGAGGGTCATTTTCTGGGTGGCGTTGAAGGTGTTGAAACAGTACCAGGGCTCGGCGCGCTTGCAAGCGCGGCAGTCGCCGCAGACGGCGCGCCAGTTCAGCACGACGAAGTCGCCCACGGCGACGTGGGTGACGCTCTCGCCGACGACGCTGACCCGGCCGGCGGCCTCGTGGCCGAGCAGGAATGGGAACTCGTCGTTGATGCCGCCCTCACGGTAGTGCACGTCGGTGTGGCAGACGCCGCAGGTCTCGATGTCGACGACGACCTCACCGGGCGCAGGGTCGGGGATGACGATGTCGACAAGCTCCACCGGCGCGCCCTTCGATCGAGCGATGACGCCTTTAACGGTGATCGACATGGGACTCCTCTGGGTTGGTGCCCGGACAGGCGGTGGTGGAACCCAACTACACTACCCAACCTCCCTGCCCTGCCCTATCCAACCAATTCGACGGAGATTTTGCCAGAGAGAACCCGTTTCGGCCCGAAACAGGCTCGTAGAGGCAAAATCTCCGTCGAATTCGTTAGGAGGTTCAGGGTGCGGATGCCGCGCGCGGAGCCACGCGACCGGCCGAGAACGCGACCGGCCGGAAGCACGCGACCGGTTACGCGAACTCCTGGCAGTGATCGCACCACCAGCCGCCGCCGACCGACGCCATCGGGTCGTAGCAGGAAGCGCAGGCCGGCGTGGGAAGCAAGTTGTCGTCGTTCATTCGGAGCTCAGTTTCGATTCTGAAAACGAGTTCCCCAGCCCAGAGAAAGGCATTCGCGAGATTTGAGTGTAGGCAGACCTCGACTCGGATGTCTAGGAAAATTGACTATTCTGCGTACTTTCTAGCGCGGCAACGGATGCGCTCAGCGCGGCAGCACGCGCTCCGACACCTCCCACAGAAAAATCTCCGCAATGGACGGTCCGATGCCGGTGAACGCCTCCTCTGATCGGTGGGCGCTCGGGCTGTCGTCGTCCGCGGCTCTGCTGCAGGCCACGGCCGCCTCCCTGCCGCCGGAGCTGCTCAAGGTCAGCGGCGTGCTCGACTTCGGTGCCACGATCTTCACCTGGCAGCCGCTCGTGCTGCGCGCGGTGATGATGGCGCGCGCCGTGAGCGTCACGCACCTGTCGGCGCCCCGCGGCGGCGCCATCCGCCTCGCGTCGACATCCGCCTCGCGGCGGGACTCGAGGTGAGCCTCGACGACCAGCCCGAAAATCCTGCTCTATCGTGCACATCCCACGGCAATCTTCGATTTCGACGTGCGGCCCTCCGCCGCCGGGTCGCAGCGGATCGGGCGCCCTGCTTTCGTTCTGGTCAGGGTGTGTATCTGGTCAGCGCGAGGGTTCCAGCCGCACCAGCACCGCCTTGGAGACGGGGGTGTTGCTGCCCTCCGCGGTGGAATCCAGGGGCACCAGCACGTTGGCCTCGGGGAAGTAGGCGGCGGCGCAGCCGCGGGCGCTCGGGTAGGCGACGAGCCGGAACCGCCGCAGCACCCGGTCGACGTTGTCGCTGAACTCGCTGTGCACATCGACGAGCATGCCGCTGATCAAACCCAGCTCCGCGACATCCTCCGGGTTGACGAAGATGACCTGGCGGCCGTTCTTGATGCCCCGGTAGCGGTCGTTGGGGCTGTAGATCGTGGTGTTGAACTGGTCGTGCGAGCGCAGCGTCTGCAGGAGCAGGCGCCCCGGCGGCCGTTCGAGGGGCTCGAGTTCGTTGACCGTAAGCAGGGCCTTGCCGCTGGGGGTCGGGAAGGTGCGCAGGTCGCGCGGCGCATGGGGCAGGGAGAAACCTTCCTGCTGGCGGATGCGTTGGTTGAAGTCGGCGAAGCCCGGAATGACGTGCGAGATGTGGTCACGGATGATGTCGTAGTCGCTCTCGAAACCGGCCCAGTCGATCGAGGCGGTGCCGTCGAGGGCGGCCCGGGCGAGGCGCGACACGATGGCCACCTCGGAGAGCAGCTGATCCGACACCGGTGGGAGTAGGCCGGTGGACGAGTGCACCGCGGAGACCGTGTCCTCAACCGACACGAACTGCGGGCCGGTGGCCTGCAGGTCGATCTCGGTGCGGCCCAGGGTCGGCAGGATGAGCGCCTGGTCGCCGACCACAGCGTGGGACCGGTTCAGTTTGGTGGAGATCTGCACGCTCAGCACCGTCTTCTGGATTGCGGCCTCGGCGACGACGGTGTCGGAGATCGCGCCGACCAGGTTGCCGCCCAGGGCGATCCAGACCGTGACCAGGCCGTCGCGCATGGCGCGAATGGAGTCGACGCTGTCCAGGCCGTCCACGCGGGGCGGGTCGAACCCGAATTCTCGTTCCAGGGCGTCCAGGAACGCCGGTGGCATCTTCTCCCAGATGCCCATGGTGCGGTCGCCCTGCACATTGCTATGCCCGCGGATCGGGGACGCCCCCGCGCCGGGCTTGCCGATGTTGCCGCGCAGTAGGAGCAGATTGATGATCTCTCGGATTGTCGGAACGGCCTTCTTGTGCTGGGTGATGCCCATCGCCCAGGTGATGATGACCCGGTCCGCCCGCAGATACCGGTCGGCCAGCTCGTCGATCTCGGCCGCGCGCAACCCCGTGGCCGCCAGGACCGCACCGTCATCCTGGTGGGCGAGGTGCTCGCGCAACTCCTCCAGCCCGACACAATTCTCGCGCAGGAACGCATGGTCGAGCACGGTTCCGGGCCGGGCGGCCTCGGCGTCGAGCACCCGTCGGGAGAGGGCCTGCATGAGGGCCATGTCGCCGCCGAGCCGGATCTGCAGGTACTGGTCGGCCATCACGGTTCCGGCCCCGACGACGCCCCGCACCTTCTGCGGGTTCTTGTAGCGCATCAGCCCGGCCTCCAAGAGCGGGTTGACGGCGACGATGGCGGCGCCCGCCTCCTTCGCCTCTTCCAGCGCCGTGAGCATCCGCGGATGGTTGCTGCCCGGGTTCTGCCCCATGATGATGATCAGGTCCGCACGGGCGAAGTCGGCGTAGGTGACGGTGCTTTTGCCGATCCCGACGGTCTCCGCCATCGCGTGGCTGGTCGACTCGTGGCACATGTTCGAGCAGTCCGGCAGGTTGTTCGTGCCGAGCGCGCGCACGAACAGCTGGTAGAGAAAGGCCGCCTCGTTGGAGGTGCGACCGCTCGTATAGAACGTCGCCTGGTCGGGCGAGTCCAGTCCGCGGAGGGTGTCCCCGATCAGCTTGAACGCGTCGTCCCAGGTGATCGGCTGGTAGTGCTCGGACCCGGCCGGCTTGTGCACCGGCTGCACGAGGCGGCCTTGCATGCCGAGCCAGTACTCCGACTTCGTGAGCAGCTCGCTGATCGGGTTCTCGGCCCAGAATTCGGCCGGGATCCTGATCGGCGTTGCCTCCCAGGTCACCGCCTTGGCGCCGTTCTCGCAGAACTCGAACGTCTTGCGCCGATCGGGATCCGGCCAGGCGCAGCTCATGCAGTCGAAACCGTCCCGCTGGTTCATCGCAGTCAGTGCCTTCAGGCTGCGCGGCACACCCATCTGCCGGAAGGCCGGCCCCAGTGCATGGGTGACGCCTGGCACCCCCGCCGCCCATTCCCTGGGCTTGCCGACCTCGATCTTGTCCTCGTCGATATCGTCAACGCTGCTCATACGTCGGTAGTAGCACCCTTCGCCGGGGCCGACAAGGCATGTGCGACTCACCCTCAGGCCGAAATGCGCCGAACGGATCCCGCCATCGGTCACCACGAGGTCAGAAATGACCGTACCGTTGATATGTGGTCTTCAAGCATCGGACTTGAAGAGTGTGGGGGCCACGCACACGAAAGGTTTTTCTAGCTTGAGCGACGAATGCATCCATGGACTCGAAGGCGGCCTCTGCGCCAGCTGCTTCCCGAAGGCCGCTCCCGAAATCGTGCCCGGCGTGGCCACCCGCGCCAGCCGGAGCAAGTCGACGGGCCGCGCACCGTCGCTTCGCAGTTCGCCGTCACCGCGCACCGTCACCCTGGGCGGACCCAATCCCACCCTGAGCGCGAAGACCGCTACCGCGAAGCCGGCCACCGCCAAGGTCGCCAGCACCGTGAAGCCCGTCAGGAGCACGAAATCCTCCCACGACAACGTCGGTGAGCAGCGGATCTACCACGTCACCCACATCCGCAACCTCGCCGGCATCCTGAACAGCGGGCGCCTGCTTGCCGACGCGAGCGACGCCTGGACCGCCCGGCCGGTCGTCGACCTGTCGTCGGCACCGCAGCGCGCGGCCCGGCGTGCCGCGCTCGTCGCCGGAGACGACAGCGCGAGCGTCGCCTGCTACGTGCCGTTCTTCCTCTCGCCCAATGCGCGTCTGTGGGACAGCCTCCTCACCGAATCCAACGACCCGCGCCTGTCGCCGGAGGCGCACCGCTCTCCGACGTACGACTTCGTCATTCTGGTCAGCACGGTCAAGAAGCTCCTCGACGCCCAGGCCGGCGCTGAGGAAACCGTCGCAGCGAGCGTCGCGGTGGCCAACGGGGATGCCGCGGGGGCCCTGACCAGGTTCGGCTCTGCTCCCGAGACTGCCGACCGCATGCTGCGTTCGCTGCGCGCCGATCAGGAATCACAGAAGATCCGGGAGGCGGAACTGCTCGTCACCGAGTCGTTCCCGTTCGAGTTGGTCACGCTCGTCGGCGTCGCCAACGACAAGGTGCGCGACGCGGTGCGCAGCATTTTCGCCGCCGAGGCGCACAAGCCCAAGGTCGTCGTGTACCCGCCGTGGTTCCACGCCGTTGAGGAAACCGCAGCGCCCTAGCCGGTCAGACGTCCGGAGCGCCCTCTCGCCACGTGCCCGGCCTGCCCTGTCCGGCGTCGAACCAATTCGACGGAGATTCTCGTGAAAAGCAGCTTTTTCAGAGTTTTCGGGGCCGGTTCCGGCAAAATCTCCGCCGAATTCGTTCGCGACGGAGGTGCTCCCGGGCCTCGGACTCGTCAGACACGGCGGGTGGCGTGTGCCTGCCTGGCTCTGCCCTAGTCTCGGGGAATGGGTAGACGACAGGGCGGCTCGCGCGTGCCGATCGGTGTTCTCGTTCTCGGAGTACTCGGCTTCGCCTGGGTCCAGCAGTCGGGATTTCTGGTGACCGAGTTTGAGAGCATGCTGAGCTCGGCCAGCCAAGGCTCCGGCCAGAGTTCCGGCAAGAGCACCGGCCCGGTGGCGACCGCCGCGGACGGCACCGTCGAGACAGCCGTCGGCGGCATCCCCGCACGACCGAGCGGAGCCGTCCCGATGACCGTGGAGCATGTGCATGATGGCGACACGCTCTTTCTGCGAACGGACCAGCCGAACGCCCTGGTGGCGACGACGGATGCCGTCAAGGTGCGACTGCTCGGAATCGATACGCCGGAGGTGGGGGACAGCGCCGAATGCTTCGGCGATCAGGCCGCGGAGCAGTTGCGGGAGCTCCTCCCCGATGGCAGCCGCACCTGGGTCACCGTCGACCAGGACTCGACTGACCGATACGGCCGTAGCCTGTTCTATCTCTGGACCGGGGACGGGCGATTCGTCAACTACGAGCTCGTCGCCGGCGGCGCCGCCGAGTCGCTGATGATCCCGCCGAACGACGCGCACTACCCGCTGCTGCGTACGGCCGAGGACGCCGCAACGACGGCAGGTGCGGGCCAGTGGGGCGCCTGCTGATGCGGCGAAGCCGTCCCACCGATATCCCCGCGCGTCGTCCCCCGCCAGGCGTCCGCCGCCAGTCGACCCCGGCGCGTCGTCCTCAGCGCTTCGCCCGGCGCGGCAGGACCAGCCAGACCGCCGCGATGACCAGCAGCACCGCGGCCCCGGCCACCTGACCGGCCGTTCGGCCCAGCACCACGTCGAAGACCAGCAGGGTGGTGCCGGCGAGGATCACGGCGACACCAACCAGTGTGGCCCGCACGAGCACGTCGGCGACCCGCACGATCTGCTTCATCGCATGCTTCCCGAAGAGCAGCCGGTGAAGGCTGACCGGCCCTAGCGCCAGAACGGTGGTGGTGGTGGCCGTGGCGACAAGAATCAGATACACGGTCAGTTGGTACAGGTCGAGTTCGGTGAACCGCGGTTGGAAGGCGAGGGCGAGCAGAAAACCACCCACGATCTGGGTGCCCGTCTGGGTGACTCTGAGCTCCTGCAACAGCGAGAGCCAATTGCGGTCGAGGCGCTGGACATCCGTTTCGTTGCGGCGGGGCGCGGATACCGGCTCCGTCGCCGTGGGTTCCGGTGGTCCTGACAGGCTCATGCCCCGATCGTAATGCGCTTTGCGGAAACGAGATCGCACGCGTCGAGCATGGAACGGGAGAGGTCAGGCGCGCACCCTCAGGATCCACTTGCGCAGTTCCTCGACCCACAGCACAACGGATGCCATGCCCACGCAGACGGCCCAGTGCAGAGGGTCCATCGAGGTGGTGCCGAACGCGGTCTGCAGGAGCGGGAGTTCGACCACGGCCACCTGCAACAGGATCGCGAGCAGGATCGCCCCCCACAGCCACGGGTTCACGAACAGCCGGTGGAACGCGGTGGTCAGCTCGGAGCGCGCGTTGAGTGTGTTGAAAAGCTGGGCGAAGACCAGGGTGGTGAACCCCGCGGTGCGGGCCACGGTGAGGCCGTCCGTGCCGGGTTCCAGCACCGGCAGCAGCCCGCCGGGCAGGAACAGGTCGATCGTGGCGAGGGTGACCACCGCCATCACCAGGCCGGTCGACATGATGCCCACCCACATGCGCAGGTCGATCATACGGTCGTTGATCCCGCGCGGGGGGCGGGCCATCACGTCGTCGATCTCCGGGTCGACGCCCATCGCCAGGGCCGGGCCGGAGTCGGTGATCAGGTTGATCCAGAGGATCTGGGTGACCAGCAGGGGCAGCACCACGGTCTCGCTGCTGGCGCCGGTCAGGCCCAGCGCCCCGGCGAGGAGCACGCCGAGGAACACGGTGAGCACCTCGCCCATGTTCGAGGACAGCAGGTACCGCAGGAACTTCTTGATGTTGTCGAGGATGACCCGGCCGGCCCGCACCGCGGCGACGATGGTGGCGAAGTTGTCGTCGACCAGGATCATCTTCGCGGCCTCCTTGGTCACCTCGGTGCCCGTGATGCCCATGGCCACGCCGATGTCGGCGGACTTCAGGGCCGGGGCGTCGTTGACGCCGTCGCCGGTCATCGCCACGATGTCGCCGTTGGCCTGCAGGGCGTCGACGATCCGCAGCTTGTGCCGCGGGGAGACGCGGGCGAACACGGATGTGTCGCGCACCGCCTCCCGCAGCCCCGGCTCGTCGAGGTGGTCGAGGTCTGCTCCCGCCAGCGCCGTCGCCCCCGGTTCGACGATCCCCAGGTCACTCGCGATCCGCGCGGCCGTGGCGGGGTGATCGCCCGTGATCATGATCACACGCACGCCCGCCCGGTGGGCTTCCTGGACGGCTGACGTCACCTCGGCGCGGGGCGGGTCGATGATGCCGACCACCCCGGCGTAGATCAGGCCCTGCTCGTCGGCCTCGTCGAGCGGCGCCGTGTTCTCGTCGGCGACTCGGTAGGCGACACCCAGGGTGCGGAAGGCCTGGGCCGAGAGCGCCTGGATGTCGGCAAGCATCCGTGGCCGCTGCTCGGCGGTCAGAGGTACGACCGTCTCGCCGACTTGCACGTAGGCGCAGCGCTCGAGGAGCACGTCGGGCGCGCCCTTGCTGAAGATCCGCAGGCTGTCGTCGCCGGTCTCCTGGTGCAGGGTGGACATCATCTTGCGTTCCGAGGTGAAGGGCATCTCACCCCGACGTTCGAACCGGGCCATGTGCCCGGTGGTGCCCTCGAGTTTGGCCGCGGCCACCAGGAACGCGGCCTCCGTGGGGTCACCCTGGATCTCCCACTCGCCGTCCTGCTCGGTCAGCTGGGCGTTGCCGGCGAGGGAACCGACGCCCAGCACCAGCTGGGCCTCAAAGCGGAGTGCCGGGTCTGTGAGCGGTTCGGTGCCCTGGCGCAGTTCGCCCTCGGGGCGGTAGCCCACCCCGGTCACATCTACCCGGCCGGAGGCGGTCAGCAACTGCTGGATCGTCATCTCGTTGCGGGTCAGTGTGCCGGTCTTATCGCAGCAGATCACGGATGCGGAGCCCAGGGTCTCCACGGATTTCAGGTTCTTGACAACGGCATTCTGCCGCGCCATCCGTTGTACCCCGATGGAGAGGATCACCGACAGGATTGCCGGCAGCCCCTCGGGAACGGCTGCGACCGCGAGGGATACCCCGAGCAGGAACACGGTCACGAAGTCGGCGGGTGTGGACACGCCCTGCGCGAGCACGATGGTGAGCATCACGACCGTGGCGATCGCGATCACGACGACGCTGAGCAGCTTGCCGATGTGGCCGATCTCGGTTTGCAGCGGGGTGGGGTGCGCCTCGGTGCGGTCAAGCATCGTGGCGATGGCGCCGACCTCGGTGTTCATGCCGGTTCCGGTGACGATGCAGCGGCCGACGCCCTGGCTGACGGCGGTGCCCTTGAAGACCATGTTCAGGCGATCGCCGAGGGCGGCCGCGGCGGGAAGGGTGCGCGGGTTCTTGGTGACGGCCTCGCTTTCGCCGGTGAGGGAGGCCTCCGCGATCCGCAGCGAACTCGCCTCGGTGAGGCGGGCATCCGCCCCCACGCTGTCGCCCTCACCCAGAACCAGCAGGTCGCCGCGCACCAGCTCGGTGCTGGGCACGGTGGCGAGCAGGCCGTCGCGCATGACGGTCGAGGATGCCGCTGTCATGTTGGACAGGGCGGCCACGGCGTTGTCGGCGCGCGCCTCCTGCACCAGGCCGAGCACGGCGTTGAGCACTACGATCACGGCGATCACGATGGCGTCCACGGGCAGGCCGGGTGCCCCCTCGATCAGCCAGGCGCCGAGCGACACCGCGGTGGCGACCAGCAGCAGGTAGATCAGAGGGTCGTTGAACTGGGCCAGGATCCGGCGCCAGAACGGCACCGGGCGCACGCTGCGCAGCTCGTTCGGGCCCTCGGCCGTGAGGCGACGCGCGGCTTCGGCGCCGGTGAGGCCCCGGGCGGCGTCGGTCTCGAGCCGGCGGGCGATCTCGGCAGCATCGGTAACGGCGGGATCGACTGCGAGACGGTCGACCGGGTCCGATATTTCCGATTGAGCTGATTTCTCCGATTGAGCAGACGCGTCCATCGGGTGGGTTCCTCGTTTCCGGGAGTGCCGGGTCGGTCTGGCCCGCGGCTCCACCCAGTGTAGAACCGAGCCGCGGCCGGCGCTGCGTCGGCGCTGCGTCGGTGCTGCGTCGGTGCCTTTCGACATCCCGTCCGTCCCGGCGTACCTTCCACAATGGGGGTTCGCGACGGCGGATGCCGATGGGTCGACTGCGACAGATCCCGCCTGAAGCGAAGCCCACCACATCAACGACTGGCTGAACGACAACGGCTACACCGACCTCGCCGACGGAGTGCTGCTCTGCCACCCACACCACCTGCTCCTGCACAACCAGCAATGGAGCATCATCCGAACCGAAACGGACTACTGGCTTCGACCACCAGTCGAAGTCAATCCGGACCAGACTCTGATCGCACTCCCCAGCAAGCGGGCGAACCCGTAATCAGGAGAAGAGGGACCACCAGCATCCGTCGCAGTGGTGAACGTCGCCGCGTCATGATGATCCCCAATCCGCGTCCCGGTGCTCTCCCCACGGGAACAGGGCGCACTTTGCAGGGGAGGTCTACACCTCGGCCGGCTCCGCGACAAGGTCACCGGGCGGCACGGCGGGTGCGACCTCACACGCGTGCGCCGACGCGGTATCTGCGACTCGTCGGTCGGCGAGCCAGGTGTCCAGCTCGGCGGCGGAAAGCGGCTGCGACAGGTGGAAGCCCTGCGCGAAGTCGCAGCCGAAGCCGACCAGCTGGTCGTAGGCGGCGCCACTGTCCACACCCTCGGCCACCATGCGCAGCCCCAGACTGTGGGCCAGCGCAATCGTCGAGGACACCAGGGTCGCGGCTCGGGCATCGCCGGCCATCGGGAAGACGAAGGATCGGTCGAGCTTGAGCTCGTCGATGGGCAGATCGCGCAGGTAGGCGAGCGAACTATAGCCGGTGCCGAAGTCGTCGACGGAGATGCGGATGTCTTGCTCGCGTAGCCGGGTGAGGATGCCTCGGGCCCGGCCCCGGTCATTGAGCAGGAATTCCTCGGTGATCTCCAGGGCCAGGATCGACGAGGGCAGATCGCGGGCGGCGATCATGGCACCGATCCGGTCCGGCAGTTCCGTGTCGACCAGTGAGCTGGCCGACAGGTTCACGGCGATGGTCAGCGGATGCCCCTGCGCCTGCCAGAGCACGGCCTGGTCCAGCGCCTGCCGCAGCACGACCTGCGTCAGGGTGTGCATCAGCCCGGCCTCCTCGATGATCGGCACGAACTGATCGGGCAGCAGCAGGCCGCGCTCGGGATGGTTCCAGCGCACAAGGGCCTCGACGTCCCGCACCGCCCCGCTGCCGAGGTCGACCTTGGGCTGATAGTGCAGCACCAGCTGCTCATCGGTGAGAGCGAGGCGCAGTTCGGCCAGGGTGCGCAGCCGGGTCTCGCCGTGGCTGTCGTCGTCGCTGTCGTATACGTGGTGGCCACCGCGGCTCGTTTTCGCCTTGTACATGGCCATGTCGGCCTTGCGGAGCAGCGCCGTCAGGTCTTTGCCCTGGTCGGGATAGAGGGAGATTCCGACACTGGCGCTGGTCTGCAGCGTGATGCCCTCCAGAATGAACGGCTCGGCCAGCGCGGCGCGCAGTTTGACGGCCACCGTCAGGGCATCCTCCCGCGCGGAGTCCGTGAGCAGGATCGCG
Organism: Cryobacterium sandaracinum; assembly: GCF_004403415.1. Classification (NCBI taxonomy): domain Bacteria; kingdom Bacillati; phylum Actinomycetota; class Actinomycetes; order Micrococcales; family Microbacteriaceae; genus Cryobacterium; species Cryobacterium sandaracinum. The sequence goes on along the minus strand of NZ_SOGO01000030.1, from coordinate 27,904 downwards.
AACTCGTCGCCGCCGAGGCGGGCCAGGAGGTCTCCGGCACGCAGCTGCCGGTTCAAACGGATGCCGACCTGGATCAGCAGCCGGTCACCCACGTCATGGCCGAGGCTGTCGTTGACCTCTTTGAACCGGTCAAGGTCCAGCAGCAGCAGGGCACTCGTCCGGCCCTCGACCGCTGCCAGGCGGGTGGGCACGTCCGCATTGAATGCGCGGCGGTTGCGCAGACCGGTGAGGTCGTCCGTTCGCGCCAGCAGGTTCAGAACCCGTTGCCGGCCGACCAGCGGCACCACCGCCAGCGCCATGGTTGCCCCGGCCAAGGCCACGGCGAGGTTTGACACCGTGACCTGGCTGGCGAGGATCAGAACCCCGAGTCCGGCGATCGTCGACACCATCGGCACGGCCAGAGCGGACACGGTTGTGGCCGTGGCCCTGCGATCTCGCACCGGGCGCGGGAGGGAGGTGCCGTCCACCCAGAGCGCAATCAGTACGACCCCGATGTTCCAGGTCGCGTCGAGCAGGGTGCCCACCGTGTACAGGTCACCCTGCAGCGCGAAGACGGTGTCGGCGCCGGCGAAGACCACCAGGCCGGCGACGAGGAGCATCCAGCGCTTCCCGGCATCCGGGCCGTGCGACGCCACGATCCCGGCGATCGCCGCCACCACCAGCAGGTCGAGCACCGGATAGGCGGCCGCGATGACGGCACCGAGGCTGAGCGGGTCCGCGGCGGCGGAATCGAAGACGGGGCTGAGGATGACGGCCAGCACTGCGGCGGCACCCAGGGAACCCACGGCGGTGTCCAGGAAGACGGACCAGGCCGATCCGCGCAGTTGCCGGTTCACGAGCACCGCCAGCGCCCAGAGCAGGAGCAGGTAGAACAGCAGATAGCCGATGTCGGCCGGCGAGGGAAACGGTGACGCACCGTCGGCATCCGCGCTGACGAGGTAGTAGGTGTCCGCCAGGGCGTTCATGGTCAGAGCGGCGGTGGCGAGGCCCACCTCGATCTGCCCGCGCCCGACCCGGTAGACGGCGGCGCAGCCCACGAGCACGGGTGCCCACACCGAGAGCATGGCGAGCCAGCCGTCGACCAGAGGGCTGAAGTCATCGCCCTTCAGGGCCAGGCCGAGGGTGTAGGCGATGACCAGTACCAGCATGAGCGTCAGCGCGCCGAAGCGGAACCGCTCACGGGTGCCGCCGGTCATGGCAGGGCCGCCGCGCTCTGCCTCGCGGTCAGCCACTCGTCGAGTGCCGCGGCGGAGAGGGGGCGTGACATGAAGTATCCCTGGGCGAAGTCGCATCCGTAGCGCACCAGCTCGTCGTAGGCGACGCTGTTCTCCACGCCCTCGGCGACCATTTTCAGGCCGAGGCCGTGCGCGAGGTCGATCGTGGAGGCCACCAGTGCGGCGGCCCGGGCGTCGTCGGCCATCGGGAAGATGAAGGACTGGTCCAGCTTGAGCTCGTCGATGGGCAGGTCACGAAGATAGGCGAGCGAACTGTAACCGGTGCCGAAGTCGTCGACGGAGATCCGGATACCACTGGCGCGCAACCGGGTCAGGATGTCCCGGGCTCGGTCGCGGTCGGCCATCAGGAAGTCCTCGGTGATCTCGAGCATCAGCGCGGTGGGCAGAAGACCGCGGGCCGACAGCATGGTGCCCACCCGTTCGGGCAGATCGGCGTCGATCAGTGAGCTGGCGGACAGGTTCACCGCAACCGTCAGGGTACGGGCCTGGGCCGCCCAGAGCACGGACTGGTCCAACGCCTTCCGCAGAACCTCCTGGGTCAGCGCGTGCATGAGACCGGCCTCTTCGACCAGAGTCAGGAACTGGTCGGGAAACAGCAGACCGCGCTCGGGGTGGTTCCAGCGCACGAGGGCCTCGACGCCTGAGACGAACCCGGTCTTCAGGCAGATCTTCGGCTGGTAGTGCAGAACCAGCTGGTCCTCGGTCAGGGCGAGGCGCAACTCCTGCAGGGTGCGCAGACGGGCGTCACCGTGGCGGTTGTCCGCGCTGCGGTAGACGTGGTGGCCGCTGTGGGTCGCCTTCGCCTTGTACATCGCCATGTCGGCCTTGCGCAGCAGTGCGGTCAGGTCATCGCCCTGGTCGGGGTAGAGCGCGATTCCGATGCTCGCGCTGGTCTGCAGGGAGATGCCTTCCAGGGTGAACGGCTGGGCCAGGGTGGCCCGGAGTTTGTTGGCCACCGCCTCGGCCTCCACCTGGTCGGTGCGCTCGAGTAGGACGGCGAACTCGTCGCCGCCCAACCGCGCGAGCAGGTCACCGGACTGCAGTCCTTCCAGCAGACGAAGGCCGACCTGCACGAGCAACCGGTCGCCGGCGTCATGCCCGAGGCTGTCGTTGACCTCTTTGAAGCGGTCCAGGTCCAGCAGTAGCAGCGCCCGGTTCCGGCTCCTGTCGTCGGCCAGTCTCGACGAGACCTCGGCGTACAGCGCACGCCGGTTCGGCAGACCGGTCAGCTCGTCGGTCTTGGACTGGCGACGCAGGGCCACCTGCCGGGAGACCAGGGGAACGGCTGCGAGGGCCAGGGTCGCCGCCGCCAGCCCGATCGCGATGTGGGGAACCGGCGTCTGGCTGGCGAGGAGCAGCACACCCAGGCCGGCCGCGGTCGACACCGCCGGCAGCGCCAGGGCCGCCACGCCGTTGGAGGAGTTGTTCCGAACCAGATCGGGTCGCGACGAGGCATCCGCCCACACCGCGATCAGGGCCAGACCCACGGCCCAGCCGGCGTCCAGAGGAGTGCCGAGAACGTACCTGGTTTCGAGTAACGCGAAGACGAGACCGGTGGACGTGAACATCAGTAGGCCGAAGACGAGGAGGATCCAGCGGCGGCCGGCAACCGGGCCCTGCGAGGTGGTGAGTGCGACGACGACGGCAACCAGCAGCAGGTCGAACAGTGGGTAGGCGACGGCGGCGGCGATGGCCTTGTTCGCCCCGGCCGCGTCGACTGAGTTCGCCATCGGGCCGAGCAGCACGGCCAGCACCGAGGCCGCGCCGAGTGCACCGATGGCGCTGTCCAGCACCACCGACCAGACCATGCCGCGCAGCTGGCGGCGCACCATGATGACCAGCACGAATAGCATGAGGGCGAAGAACAGGAGGTAGCCGACCTCGCTCACGCGGGGGAACATCTCGGCACCCCAGATCAGCATCCACAGGGAGTAGGAATCGACGATCGCGATGATGGTGACCGCCGCGGCCGTGAGCAGGAGTTCGGGATGCCGGAATCGCTCCAGACCGCTGGCCGCGATCCGCACTCGGCTCCGCGAGCGCTTGCGCGTCACGGCGGCCCAGCACACGACGACCATGGACAACTTCAGGAGGGACGCCAGCCAGCCGTCGACGAAGAGGTGGAATCCGTCGTCGGGCATCAGCAGGCCGATGACGTAGCTGCCCAGGAACACGGCCATCAGCCAGGCGGACCAGGAGGCGCTCCTGGCAAAGAAACCTCGAACTAGGCGGCCGCAGGGCGCCCCTGAATTCAACTGCACGGAACCCCCACGTTATCTAATCTCAGATTAGCAGCGGCGGAAGACGGAGAACCAACCGACCCGCTCGATTGGGGGTGGGGAATCGTGGACGGGGCGCGGCGGCGCACCGCCCTACGATTGAGTGAACGACCGACGAGCTGGAGGCAATCATGACGACACTGGTGGGGTTTTCGAGCAAGTACGGAGCCACCGAGGGAATCGCCGAGCGCATCGCCCGCAAACTGCGGGAGGCCGGGCAGGATGCCGTGGCCCGGCCGGTCGCATCCGTTGACCAGGTGGACGAGTACGACGCCTTTGTGATCGGCAGTTCCGCCTACATGGGGTCGTGGCGCAAGGACGCGACGGAGTTCGTGCGGCGCCACCAGGAACTGATCACGGCGCATCCGGTTTGGCTGTTCAGCAGCGGGCCGCTCGGCACCGCGGGGAAGGACGCCCAGGGGCGAGATCTGCTCAAGGAGAGTGAGCCGAAGCAGTTCGAGGAGTTCGGCCAGTCGCTCCAGCCGCGCGGAATGCGGGTGTTCTTCGGTGCGCTCGACCCGACCGTGCTCGGCCGCCGGGACAAACTTGTGCGGCGCATCCCGAGTGGGCGCGAGCTGCTGCCCGAGGGCGACTTCCGCAACTGGGTCGCGATCGACGAATGGGCGGCGGAGATCGCCCGGGAGCTGTCCGTCTAACTCTCCAGCAGGCTGCGGATGTCGTCGGCCGTGAGGTTCCCACTGAACCCCGGCGCATCCGCTGGGGCGTCGCCCAGCACCTGGTCGAAGAGCTCGGCCTTCTGTTTCTGCAGGGCCATGACCTTCTCCTCGATGGTGCCGGTGGCGACCATTCGGTAGACCATCACGTTCTTCGTCTGGCCGATGCGGTGGGTGCGGTCGATGGCCTGCGTCTCGGTGGCCGGGTTCCACCACGGGTCGAGCAGGAAGACGTAGTCCGCCTCGGTCAGGGTAAGGCCGAACCCGCCGGCCTTCAGACTGATCAGGAACACCGGCTCACTGCCGGTCTTGAACCGGTCGATCACCTCGGAGCGGCGCAGGGTGGACCCGTCGAGGTAGCAGTAGGGGATGCCCCGGGCCTCGAGCCGCGCGGCCGCCTTCTTCAGGAACGACGTGAACTGGCTGAAGACGAGCGCGCGGTGACCTTCGGCGACGACGTCGTCCAGCTGTTCGAAGAGGGCGTCGAGTTTGCTGGACGACACTCCGGCGTACTTCTCGTCGACCAGGGACGGGTCCAGGCTGAGCAGCCGCAGCAGGGTCAGCGAGCGGAACACGATGAACCGGTTTTTGTCGAGGTCGTCGATCAGGCCGAACAGCTTCTGCCGTTCCCGCTGCAGGAACGTGTCGTAGAGCGCGCGGTGCCGGGGGTTCAGCTCGATCTCAAGCACCTGCTCCTGTTTGGGCGGCAGCTCGGGCGCGACGACCGCCTTGGTGCGACGCAGCAACAGTGGGCGGATGCGCCGGCGCAGCCGCGTGAGCAACTCGGGGGTGTCGCCGCGGTCGATCGGGCGCACATACTCCTCCGTGAACCGCCGAAGGGAGGGGAACAGGCCCGGTGCCACGATCGCGAACAGGGCATGCAGCTCGAGCAGGCTGTTCTCCATCGGCGTGCCCGTGAGCGCGAGCTTGAACGGCGTCGTCAGGTCGCGGGCGCACAGGTGCACCCGGGTGGCACGATTCTTCAGGAATTGAGCCTCGTCCAGGATCAGCCCGGCCCAGCCATGCGCCTGGTAGGCCTCGAAGTCGAGACGGAACAGCGTGTAGGAGGTGACGACGACGTCGGCGCCGGCCGCGGCATCCGTCAGCGGGATGCCGTCGGCCGCCTCGGTGGCTGTGATCACCCGAACGTCGAGGCCGGGCGTGAAGCGGGCGGCCTCGGAGCGCCAGGTGGCGACGACGGATGTCGGGGCGACGACCAGGAACGGCCGCCGCTGGGCCGAATCGGCCGGGTGGGCGTGCCCGGCTGGGTGGGCCTGCTCGGCCGGCTGCGCGGTCGCGTGCGCCAGGAGTGCGAGCGTCTGCAGCGTCTTGCCGAGGCCCATGTCGTCGGCGAGGATTCCGCCCAGCTGGTGCTGCCAGAGGAAGGTCAGCCAGGTGAAGCCCTGCGCCTGGTATGGGCGCAGGGTGGCGTGCACGGCGGCCGGCAGCGGGGCGTGCGGGGCGTGCTCGGCGTCGTCGGCGCCCTTGGACAAGCCGATCAGCCCGGACACGGCCGCCCGCCACGCCACGGCCTGCTCGGTGTCGTCGGCGAGGTCCTCGAAGTCGCTCCAGAGGGCAGCCTGGTAGCGGCTGATGCGCAGGCCGGTGTCCCATTCCTGCAGGGCGCGGGCCTCGGTGATCAGTTCGTGCAGGCGCTCGAAAGCCGGCTGCCGCAGCGACAGGTAGCTGTTGTCGACCAGCAGGAGCTTCGCCTGCCTCTTCGCCAAAGCTTTAAACAGCGGGCCGAACGGCACGCTCCGACCATTGATCGTGACGATCACGCCCAGGTCGAACCAGTCCCGCTGGTCCGTCTCGACCGTGCTGATTGTGAGCTCAGGAGTCTCGGTCAGTTCGCGGTAGTCGGGCCGGGTGCCGCGGATGTCCACGCGCACGCCGGGCAGCGCTTCCAGCCGCGGGAGCGCACGTTCGGCCACCTCGGCCGCATCGATGCCGCGCAGGGTGAGGGATGTCGCGGCCGGGCCTGCGTCGGGGCGGCCGGCCTCCTCGAGGAGACGCCTGGCCCGCTCGTGGATGACCCGTTCGGTGGGCTCGTCGCGGCTTCCGTTCGAGGGAGACGTGGGCGTGGGCGTGGACGTGGACGTGGACGTGGACGTGGACGACAGCACGGGCAGCTTCTTCAGCAGGGAACCCTCGCGGTACTCCCAATGCCAGGCCAGCTCCAGCGCCTGCCTCGGCCGGAACCAGGCGGTGAGCACGAGCAGAGGTGGGTCGGCCTCGGGGAAGCGCACGGAGCCATCCGTGCTGATCACCGGCAGGGTGCGCCGCAGCGCCGGATAGAAGTCGCTCAGGAACTCGGCCGTCTCGTCGGCAGGCACGAGAACCGTGCCGGGCGCACCGAGCAGCCGGCGCTGCTCGGCGGTGAGCGGACCGTCGACGGTCGGGGCCAGGGTGAACACCGGGCGCGGCCCGAGGGCATAGCCGTAGATCCCGTGGCCGCCGATCGCCCCGGAATGCTCGGGGGGATGCGGGGTGCCGTCAAATAGGAGCCGGGTGGTCAGGAGCAGACCCTGGGTGCCGGCGGCGCCTGTGTTGCTGAACGCGCCGGCGGCGTTCCGGCTTGCGTCGAGGCTCACGTGGGCCGCGCGGCCCACGCTGACCGTGGCATCCTTCGTGCTGCCCACGAGACGCAGCCCCAGGGTCTCGGCCTCGTCGAAGAGGGTCCAGAGCAGCGGGCTGACGAAGTCGTCGAGGTAGATCCAGTCCGTCTCCTGGCTGGTGTAGACGCCGCGCACGGCCCGGTGCAGGGCCAGGATCTGGCTCAGCCAGCGGTGGTGCTCGCGGTTGAGGTTGAGGCGGTTGCGGTGGAAGCCCAGTTGGTTCCACGCCACGTCCGTGCGTACCCAGTTGCCACGGGCGCTTCGGATGACCGGGCGCACCCCGAGCCGGATCTCGCCCTGCCCGGGGCGCACGTTCGTGACCGGCCGGGCCGTCGCACCACGCCAGCGGTCGTTCGTGCGGGGCGTCTGCTCTCGCAGCTCGAATAGGAGGCCCATCGGAACGGGCGGATCGGTGGTCCCACCCGGTTCGCCGGGCACGGGTCCCGCGATCCGCTTCCAGTCCGCCCGCGCCGGGGGAGACCCGGCATCAGACATGGCTCCATGCTCTCATGTGGGCAGCGCGGTCGGAGCGCAGTGTCCGCGGTTGAACCAATTCGACGGAGATTTTGCCGGAAAACTGCTTATGCGGGCTGTTTGGGGGTGTTTTGGGCAGAATCTCCGTCGAATTCGTTCGGGTCGGAGATGTCGCCAGGCCTCGGGCTCGGGGCTCGGGCCCTGGCTGAGACTCACTCAGCTACACCGCGATGACCGCCGCTTCCCTCGACGGATGCGCCCTGGCGGCATCGATGATCCAGGCGAAGTCGAACGCCGTTTCACGCCAGCGGCTGTACCGGCCGGACACCCCACCATGGCCGGCCGACATCTCGGTCTTCAGCAGAACATCCGCTCCCACCTCGCGCAGCCGGGCCACCCACTTGGCCGGCTCGACGTAGAGCACTCGGGTGTCGTTGAGACTGGTCACGGCGAGTATCCGCGGGTAGTGCGTGTCGCGCACGTTCTCCACGGGGGAGTAGCCGCGCATATAGGCGTACACCTCAGGGTCGTGCAGCGGGTCGCCCCACTCGTCCCACTCGATCACGGTCAGCGGAAGCGACGGGTCCAGGATCGACGTCAGCGCGTCCACGAACGGCACCCCGGCGAGGATGCCCGCGAACAGTTCCGGGGCCAGGTTCGCCACGGCGCCCATCAGCAGGCCGCCGGCGCTGCGGCCCTCGGCGACGAGCCGGTCGGGACTGGTGTAGCCCTGGTCGATCAGGTGCCGGGCGCTGTCGATGAAGTCCGTGAAGCTGTTGCGCTTGTGCAGCTTCTTGCCGTTCTCGTACCAGAGTCGACCCAGCTCGCCGCCGCCGCGCACGTGGGCGATCGCGAAGATCATGCCGCGGTCGAGCAGGCTGAGCCGGGCGATGCTGAACGACGGGTCAATGCTGATCTCGTAGGAGCCGTAGCCGTAGAGCAGGGTCGGGGCGGGAGTTCCCGGAGCGACGAGGTCACGCCGGTAGACGAGGGAGATCGGGATGCGCGTGCCGTCGGCGGCGGTAGCCCACTCGCGGCGCTGCTCGAACAGGGTCGGGTCGTAGCGGCCGAGCACGGGCTGCTGCTTCCGCAGCCGGCGCTCGCCGGTGGCGACCACGTGGTCGTAGACCGTCGACGGCGTGACGAAGCTGGTGTAATCGAGACGGATGGTCGGCGTGTCCCACTCGGGATTGGCCGAAGTGCCCACGGAGTACAGCGGTTCCTCGAAGCCGAGCTCGATGAAATCGAGTTCCTCGTCGGCTGCCTCGGCGCTCACGGCAACGCGGGTGAGTCCGTCCCGCCGGTATTCGGCCACCACGAAGTCGCGGAATGCGTCGACGCTCTCGAGGCGCACGGCCGTATCGTGGGGCAGCAGAATCCGTTTCTCACCCCGCGGGTCGGCGACGGAGACGCTGACCAGCTCGAAGTTGACCGCGTGGTGGTTGTGCACGATCAGCAGGCGGTCCTGGCCGTTCAGCACGGCGTGCTCCACGTCGTACTCGACGCCGTCCAGCCGCGGCCACACCAGGGCGAACTCGCCGGTCGGGTCGGCAGCGTCGAGCAGCCGGGTCTCGGTGGTCACGCTCGAGCCGGCCTCGATCAGCAGGAACCTGCGGCTGCGGGTGAGGCCGATGCCCACCCAGAAGCGCTCGTCGGGTTCGTGGAAGACCGACATGTCGGCGGCGACCGCGGTTCCCACCTCGTGTCGCCACACGGTGTCGGGCCGCCAGGCGTCGTCCACGGTCGTATAGAAGATGTAGCGGCCGCTCGGGTCGAACAGTGCACCCTCGCCGGTGTTCGGGATCTCGTCCGCGAGATTCTCGCCGGTCGCGATGTCGCGCACGCGCAGGGTGTACCGCTCGTCGCCCTCGGTGTCGACGGCGTAGAGCAGCCGGTTCTCGTCGCCGCTCACGTCGGTGCTGCCGAGCGAGTAGAACTCGTGGCCGGCTGCCTCGGCGTTGTCGTCGAGCACGATCTGCTCGCCCGGGAGACCGGCGGTCCCGCTCGCCTGCCCGCTGGTCTGTTCGGGGATCTGCTCGGGAAGCACCGGCGGGGTCCAGTCGTCCGGCGCGGAGATCGGCGCACGGCAGTGGATGCCGTATTCCTTCCCCTCCACCGTGCGGGTGTAGTACCACCAGTGGCCCTGTCGCACCGGAACGCTGAGGTCGGTCTCCTGGGTGCGGCCCCTGATCTCCTCGAAGACCTGCTCCTGCAGCAGGGCCAGGTGGGCGGTGCGGGCATCCGTGAAGGTGTTCTCGGCTTCGAGGTGCGCGATCACCTCGGGGCTGTCCTTGTCGCGCAGCCACTCGTAATTGTCGGTGAACACGTCGTCATGGAAACTGCGCTGCTGTGGCTTCTGCACCGCGCGGGGAGGAGTGGTCATGAGTCATAGCGTAGTTCCGTGAGGGCGCAGACTTGAGGGGTACCAGCCCAGAGACGAATGGAACCACAATGACGCAGCCCGGAATCGCCCCGCTCGAAACCTCCCGGGAGGAGGCCCTGCAGGGGCAGGTCTTCCAGGCGGTGCTCTTCGACATGGACGGCACCCTGGTCGACTCCACTCAGGCGGTCACCCGGTCCTGGCTGCGCTGGGGTGCCGAGGTCGGCCTCGGCCCGTCGTTCACCGGCCCCGAGCATGGGGTGCCGGCGCGTCAGATGATCGCGACCCTGGTGGCGGAGGAGCTGGTCGAGACATCCGTCACCCGGCTGACCGAGTTCGAACTGGCCGACACGGATGGCGTCAGGATTTTGGCCGGCGCGGCGGAACTCATGGCGAGCATCCCCGAGGCCCGCCGGGCGATCGTCACGTCCTGTGCCCGGCAGCTGTGCCTGGTGCGCCTGGACGCCGCCGGCTTCCCCGCGCCGCTCACGGTGGTGACCATCGACGACACCAGCCGCGGCAAGCCGTTCCCCGAGCCGTTCCTGCTGGCTGCCGAACGCCTCGGCGTCGACCCGGCCCGCTGCGTCGTAGTCGAGGATGCCCCAGCCGGCCTTGCCGCCGCCCGCGCCGCCGGCTGCGCCACGATCGGCGTCGTCGGCACCCATCGGGCCGCCGACCTGGAGGCCGACCTGGTGGTCTCCGGTCTCGACCGCCTGCGCGTGTCCGTGCAGGATGACGGAGTGGTCTTCCACCTGGTGACCGAGCAGTAGCAGCCCGGAGCAATAGCGTCCGGACTCAGCGCTCGTAGATTTCCAGCGGCAGCCCGTCGGGGTCGCGGAAGAAGAACATCGCTTTGCCGGTGTTCGGGTCCACCCTCAGTTCCTCAACCTCGACGTGCTTGCCGATCAGCTCGTCGCGCGCGGCCGGTACGTCGTCGACCTCGAACGCGAGGTGGCGCAGTCCGAGCGCTTCCGGGCCGCTCTTCCGGGGCGGGGTGTCGGAAAAAGAGAACAGTTCGATCAGGTAGTGGCCGTTCAGGGCAAGCTTGCCCATCCACGACCGGCGCGCGGCCCGGAAGTATTCCGCTTCGAGCGTGCAGCCGAGAACGTCGAGGTAGAAGGCCTTGGACACGTCGTAGTCGCTGGCGATAATGGCGATGTGGTGCACTCCGTTGATGCGCATGCGGCAGTTTCGCATACTCCAGGGGGCGGAAGAGGTCAGGATGAAACCGTCGACTATTAAGGTGGCAGATTGTTGGGAGACCGAGATGAATAAGAGCAGCGATCCACTGCGTCAAACGGTGGTGCTGGCGAGCGTGATCCTGGCCGTCGTCGGATCGTTCATCGGGTCCGGCGCCGCCGGCGGAACCCCGATCCAGAACGCGTCAGGCGGAGCGCTCGCCGCCGACGCCACCCCGATCGCCCCCGACGGGCCGGCCTTCGGCATCTGGACCGCGATCTACCTCGGCCTCATCGCCTACGCCCTGTGGCAGCTCCTGCCGGCGCAGAGAACGGATGACCGCCAACGCGCCCTGGGCTACCCGATCGCAGCGTCGCTCGTGCTGAACGCCGCCTGGATCCTGAGCATCCAGTTCGACCTGCTCTGGCTCAGTGTGCCCGTGATCGTGCTTCTGCTGGTCGTGCTGATCCGGGCGTTCCAGCTCACGCTCCGCACCCGGCCCAAAAACCTGATTGAGACGATCGTCGCCGACGGCACCGTGGGCCTGTACCTCGGCTGGGTGGCCATCGCCACCGCCGCCAACGTCACCGCGGTGCTCGTCGCCTCCGGCTTCGAAGGCTTCGGCCTCGGCGCGGACCTGTGGGCGGTGCTGGTCATCGGCGTCGCCGGGCTGGTCGGCGTAGTCCTCGCGATCTACGGCCACGGCCGCCTCGCCCCGGCCGCGTCGCTGTGCTGGGGCCTCGGCTGGGTGGCCGTGGCCCGGCTGGCCGGCACCCTGCTCTCCACTCCCACGGCGATCGCGGCGATCGTCGCCGTGGCCGCCATCCTGATCGTCACCATCACCGTGCGCGTGCGCACCTCCAGGTCCGTCACGTCCGCCACATCCGCCACGTCCCGATCGGTCACCGCGTGAGCGATTCGGCCACCCTGCCTGTCATCCCGGCGGGCGTCACCTCGGCGCGCCGGCGCTGGGCCGGTCTCGTCTTCATCAGCGTCGCCGTCGCCCTGATCATCGTCGATTCCACGATCATCAACGTGGCCATCCCCTCGATCGTCGACGACCTGGCGATCACCTCGACCCAGGTGCAGTGGGTGCAGGAGAGCTACACCCTGGTTTTCGCGGCCCTGCTGCTGGTTTTCGGAACGCTTGCCGACCGGTTCGGTCGACGGCGCATCCTGATTCTCGGCGTAATCGTCTTCGCCACATCATCCGTCTTCGCGGCGCTCGCGCAGACGGGCGAACTCCTGATCCTGGGTCGGCTGATCCAGGGCGTCGGCGGTGCGATGGTGCTGCCCACCACGCTCTCGATCATCAACGCCACGTTCCGCGGCCGTGACCGGGGCATCGCGTTCGCGATCTGGGGCTCGACCATCGGCGGCATGGTGGCCGTCGGCCCCCTGCTCGGCGGCTGGCTCACCACCTCCTTCTCCTGGCGCTGGGCATTCGGCATCAACGTGCCACTGGGCATCGTCATCGTCGTCGGCGTACTGGTCTTCGTGCTCGAATCGAAGGATGCCGGCGAGCCGCGCCGCATCGACGTCGTCGGCGCCGTGCTCTCGGTGATCACCAGCGCGTCGCTCGTCTTCGGGCTGATCGAGGGACGCACCTACGGCTGGTGGCTCACCGACAAAGCGCCGGTTGCGGGAGACTGGACCTGGCCGTACTCGCTGTCGATTATTCCATTTGTGTTCCTGATCACCGTCGTGTCCGGCGTGGCCTTCATCTACTGGGGGCTCTACCGCCAGCGGGCCGGCAAGACCACCCTGCTCGCCTTCTCCTTGTTCTCGATCCCGTCGTTCCGAAACGGCAACATCGCGGCCATGATCGTCTCCCTCGGTGAGTTCGGCATCATCCTGTCACTGCCGCTCTGGCTGCAGAATGTGCTCGGCTACGACGCCCTGCAGACCGGATTCGTGCTGCTCGCCCTCGCGCTGGGCTCGTTCGTGGCCAGCGGGGTGTCCGGGGCGTTCGGCAACAAGATCTCACCCGAGACGATCGTGCGGTTCGGGATCGTCGCCGAGATCATCGGCGTCGCCGGCCTCGGCCTGGTCATCACGGCCGAGTCCACCTGGCTCGTCGTGGTGCCGTTCCTGTTCGTCTACGGCATCGGCGTGGGGCTGGCCACCGCCCAGCTCACCGGCGTCGTGCTCAAGGATGTGCCGGTGGCGCAGAGCGGCCAAGGCTCCGGCACGTCCAGCACCGCCCGGCAGATCGGCTCGGCGCTCGGCATCGCGGTGCTGGGCACCGTGCTGTTCACTACGGTCGGTACGTCGCTCGATGCGAAGCTGGCCGAGGTGCCCGGGCTGACTGCCGAGACCCGGAGTCAGATCGTCGACGCGGTCGTCGACAGTGCGGGCTCGGTGATCCCGTCGTTCGAGGAGCAGAGCCCCGAGCTGGCGGATGCCGCCCGCGAGGCGTTCAGCGACGGCACCCGCTACTCGGCGTACGCCGCAGCCGGGTTCCTCGTGCTCGGCTTCCTGGCGACGCTGCGGCTTTCCGGCACCGCGCCACACGCGGAGTCGCGCCGCGAGGATGCCGTCCCCGGCCAGAGCATCCCGGCGGCCGAGACCGCTGGGGAGCCCGTCTAGCTGCGTGTACCTGAGGGCCAGGGGGTTTCGCGGGTGTGGGGATCCCGGGCTCCGCCGCGGGTCAGTCCTGGCCGAGCCTGCGCGTGTGGCCAACGCAGGAGACCTGCAGCGGGTCAGGCCCGGCCGAGCCTGTGCGTGTGGCCAACGCAGGACATCCGTCGCCCGCATTGCCCGGCTCCCACGGACCAGTGCGGAACCGGTGCGGATGTCCGTCCCGGCCGGACGGATCTCCTGAGTTGGCCACAACACCGGCCGGATTTGCAGCCGCACGGGTGCGCTCTGCATCCACCCGCGACCCCGTGCGCGACCCCGTGCGTCACCCCACCCGCCACCCCGTGCTCCACCGCGAATCCCGAACGAATTCGACGGAGATTTTGCCCACAACCATTCCAAACAGCCCGTAAACCCGCGTTTTCCTCAGAATCTCCGTCGAATTGGTTCAGGGCAGGGCAGGGCAGGGCAGGGCAGGGCAGGGCAGCGTGGGGCAGCGCCGCGCGGCGCAGGGCGGCGCAGGGCTCGGCGGAATCCGTCGCGATTTATACTAGAGAAGCCGGCACACGTTCTACCGTGTGCCGGCTTCCACAGCGTGCGCCGCGAGTGGCGCAGCCAGGATCTGCCGACCCGGACCTGACCCTAGATCTCGGAGTCGTCCACCGGCCCCGGCCGCGCGGTCATCGGCTCGGTGCCGCCGTTCGTGGTGCCGGCACCGGCGGCGTTGGCCTCGCGCTCCAACCGGGCTGCGCGGCGGCTCGGTTGCGGCTTTTGCACGGACAGTTCCCCGCCCACGCGACCGCCGTGGGGGCGGCCGTGGTCGGCATACTCCTCACGGAAGTAGGCCATGCGCCACGGACCCATTTCGATCCGGGCGCCGGTGCGCAGGACCTGCCCGTCGTTCTCGTCCGGCCGGTAATTCCGCTTGGCTCCGCCGGAAACGTCGCCGAGCGGATACAGAATATACTCGTCGTTGTCGTCGTGGCGGATTTCGGCATGGAACGGTTGCAGACCGGCCAGCTGCAGGTCGGCATCCGGGGCCGAACCGATGGTGGTGACCGTCGGCAGCAGATCGAACTCGCGCGGCATCTGACCGTTCCAGTTCTTCGAGCCGATCACAAAAACCAGCCGGGGCCGGCCTGCCCCCGGTGTGTAGTGCGTCGTGGTCACCCGGCGACGGATGCGCCGGTCGAAGGTCGGCACCAACGGCAACAGGGTGGCCGGCGGCAACGGCAGGGTCAGGCCCGCCTCCGGTGCGGCACTGCGCCGCCGCAGGAGCGGAACCAGCGCGGCCCGGCTGCCGAGCGTAATGTGCGACGAACCGGTCAGCAGCCGCTGGATGACGGGTGCCTTGACGGCTCCCAGCCGGATGATCAGGCCGTCGGGGCCGGACACGGAGACGGTCAGGCCGCGCTCGGCCAGGTCGCCGGCCAGGCCGCGGAGCTCCTTCAGCTTCATCGTGCTGGTGCGCACGAACATCTCGGGCTTGCTGGAGAAGATCTCGACGTCGAGGCCGCTGGCCGTGATGGTTCCGCCCATCTGCTCGGCGCCGGTCGCCTCCGTGGTGTCGCCCGGTGTGCCCGGCTCCGCGAGGGAGAACTCCAGGTCGATGTCCAGGCGGGTGGTGGGGCTCATGACTACTTGGTGAGCGGTTCGGTGCCTGAACCCTCGCTCGTGGTGACCCGCAGTGTGCCGTTCAGCTTCCAAGTGGCACGGGGGGCGTCGGGGCCGATGTCGCGCGGCACCTCCACCGTCATGTCGATGAAGCTGTAGTTGATGGCGGCGCTCTTGCCGGTCAGGTAGGACCACATCTCCTTGCCGAGGTCGGTCCAGTCCTTGATGTTGTGGGCGTCGGGGCCGGTGGCGTTGGCAGTGGGTACGGGGTTCTGGCTGTCAGTCACGGTGTGTTCCTTCTCGCTTGGTTGCAGGGATACGGCACTCGGTCGTCGCACATCGGGCCCGCAATCGGCCAGAATCGGATCAACAGTGAACCGCCGCGCGGACAGCCATCAAAAACCTCGTCTGCCGCGTGTAGGCCAACCCTAGTTGAGCACGGCTGCAGGGGGAAGGGCGCGGCACCCCCTGTTCTGGTCGGTGGTGTCGGCTAGCCTCGAAACCACCGTGACCAGCGCTTCCGGTGTGGTTGTGCGTGCGCAAAGAGGAGATCGACGTGTTCCTGCCAGACCCTGCCACCGTTGTCTACTCGGCGAGCGACCTCAGCGCCGCGGCCGCGTGCGAGTGGGCACTGTTGCGCCGACTCGACGCGAAACTGGGACGCATCGACGCCGCCCCGGCAGCCGCTGACGCCATGCTCCAGCGCACCGCCGCGCTGGGCGACGCCCACGAACTGCGGATGCTCGAACAGCTGCGCGCGGCCCGCACCGTCGTCGAGATCGAACGTGGCGACCTCGCCGACATCGGTTCCGCCGTTGAAATGAGCGAGGCGGCCCTGCGCGCAGGGGCCGAGGTGGTGTTCCAGGCTGCGTTCTTCGACGGGCGATTCCTGGGCTACGCGGACTTCATCATCCGCACCGGGAGCGGCGACCCGAGCGACCCCGCCGACCATTCCGACCCCGCCGACCCCGCCGACCCCGCAGACCATGCCGCGACCTACGAGGTCTACGACACGAAGCTGGCACGCTCGGCGAAGATCACGGCGCTGCTGCAGTTGGCGGCGTATAGCGACCAGTTGCAGCGGATGGGCATCCCGACGGGGGAGAACGTGCACCTTCTGCTCGGCGACGGCCGCACGAGCTCGCACCGGTTGCAGGACATCCTGCCGGTCTACCGCGCCCGGCGCGCCCGCCTCGAGCGGCTGGTCGACGAACGCCTCGCCGACCCTGCACCCACCCCGTGGGGTGACCCTCGCTACGCCGCCTGCGGCCGCTGTGACCTGTGCGAGGAGCAGGTGCAGCAGCACCGGGACGTGCTCCTGGTCGCGAACCTGCGGCTCAGCCAGCGCGCCCGGCTGCGCTCCGCGGGCGTCCGCTCCATCGACGACCTCGCCGCGCGGCGCGAGCCCGTCCCCGGTTTGTCAGACGCCACGCTGGCGACCCTGCAGGGGCAGGCCCGGCTGCAGATCGCCCCCCGAGCCCCCGGCCGGCCACTGAACTGGGAGATCATCAACCCGGCCGCCCTCGCGGCGCTGCCCGCACCCGATGCGGGGGACATCTTCTTCGACTTCGAGGGTGACCCGCTCTACCAGGAGGCCGGCAACGGACAGTGGGGGCTGGACTATCTGTTCGGTCTGGTCCTGCCGGACGATACCTTCCGCACCTTCTGGGCGCACGACCACGCCGAGGAACGTCAGGCCCTGATCGACTTCCTGGCGTATGTGCGGGAGCGCCGTTCGCGGCATCCGGGGCTCCACATCTACCACTACGCCCCCTACGAGCGCACCCACCTGCTCGGCCTTGCCGCCCGGCACGGGGTCGGCGAAGAAGCGGTCGACGACCTATTGCGCCGGAATGTGCTCGTTGACCTCTACCCGATCGTGCGGCAGGGCTTGCGCATCGGCAGCCGCAGCTACTCGCTCAAGAAGCTCGAACCGCTCTACATGGGGCACGAGGAACGCGAGGGCGTGGCCAACGCCGCCGACTCGATCACCGAATACGTGCGCTCGCGCACCCTGTTGGCCGCCGGACAGACGGATGCCGCAGAGCAGATTCTCACGGACATCGCCCGCTACAACGCGTACGACTGCCGCTCCACCCTGCGCCTGCGCGACTGGCT
This sequence comes from Cryobacterium sandaracinum, assembly GCF_004403415.1. Taxonomy (NCBI): domain Bacteria; kingdom Bacillati; phylum Actinomycetota; class Actinomycetes; order Micrococcales; family Microbacteriaceae; genus Cryobacterium; species Cryobacterium sandaracinum. The sequence continues at coordinate 10,753 of NZ_SOGO01000030.1, read as the reverse complement.
GCTGGCCCGCGCCGCCGAGCAGCCGGGCGCCACCGCAGCGTCGCCGGCGACCCTGGCGGGCGTGCCCCTGCCGGTGCGGGAACCGGACCCGGTCTACCTGGAACTCTCCGCGCTGCTTGCCGACGTTCCGCCGGCCGAGCGCACCGCCGACCAGACCGCGCTCGCCCTCGCCTCGGCGGCGATCGACTACCACCGGCGGGAGCAGAAATCGTTCTGGTGGGACCACTACAGTCGCCTGGGCGCGCCCGTGGACGACTGGGCGGACACCAAGGACGTGCTCATCGTCGAAACAGCAGCCCTGCACCTGGGCTGGCACCGGGAAGGCCGCCAGTCGCTCGACCGCCGGGTACTGCGCCTGACCGGGGCACTCGCGCCGGGCAGTTCGCTCACGGTCGGGCAGCAGCCGTTCCTGCTCTACGACCTGCCCTACCCGCCGATCAGCCGCAGCGACGCCCCCGGAGCGCGCACCGCGCACAACAGGGCGACCATCATCGACGTGATCGACGAGTCGGTCTATTTGGTCGAGGAGGTGCTCGAACGCGATGCACCCGCCCACCGGGAAATGCCGATCGCCCTCACCCCCGGCACCCCGCCGCCAGCCGGTAGCCAGGTGACCGCGATCTCGGAGTGGGGCCGCGCCGTGCTCTCCCGGTGGCCGGAACCGCTGCCGGACGCGGCCTTCGACCTGCTGCGCCGACGCCCGCCCCGGTTGCTCGGGGCAAGTGGGCCGGCGCAGCCCCTGGTGCAGCCACCGGCGCGCCCCGGCGATGGTGCCGGTGCCGGGAACGGCGACGGCGAGGGCGATGGTGCCGGCGACGGCGACGGTGAGGGGGATGTGCGCACCGCCATCCGGGACACCCTGCTCGTGCTCGACCGGTCCTACCTCGCGGTGCAGGGCCCGCCCGGAACCGGCAAGACCTTCGTCGGCTCGAGGGTGATCGCCGACCTCGTCGTGCGGCACGGCTGGCGCGTCGGCGTCGTCGCGCAGTCCCACGCCGCGGTCGAGAACATGCTCCGGGCCGTACTCGCCGCCGGAATCGAGGCGGGGCTGGAGCCCGGCCAGGTCGGGAAGAAAGCGAAAAAGGGCGACGAGAAAAAGCCGGTGCCGTGGACCCTCCTGGATACCAAGACCTTCGCCCGGTTCACCGGGCAGTCCGGCGGCTGGGTGCTCGGCGGCACCGCCTGGGACTTCAGCAACGCCGACCGGGTGCCGCGGGGCTCCCTCGACCTGCTCGTGATCGACGAGGCCGGCCAGTTTTCCCTCGCCAGCACCATCGCAGCAGCCGTCGCGGCCGAACGCCTGCTGCTGCTCGGCGACCCGCAACAGCTGCCGCAGGTCAGCCAGGGCACGCACCCCGAACCGGTCGACGGCTCGGCTCTGGGCTGGCTCAGCGACGGACACCAGGTGCTCCCGCCGGAATTCGGCTACTTTCTGAAGACCAGCTGGCGCATGCATCCGAGGATCTGCGCTCCGGTGTCGGCGCTGTCCTACGAGGGGCGGCTGCGCTCGCACCCCTCCGATCGCCGACTCGAGGCTGTGGAGCCGGGCCTGCACCCGGTGCCCGTGCCGCACCGGTTCAACTCCACCTCGTCGGTGGAGGAGGCCGAAGCCGTGGTCTCACTGGTGACCGGTCTGCTCGGCCGACCCTGGACATCCGGTGGCCGGAGCGCACCGCTGGCGCAGGGCGACGTGATCGTCGTGGCGCCCTACAACGCGCAGGTCGAGCTGCTGCGCCGCCACCTCGTGCAGGCCGGCCTGGGTGACGTGCCGGTGGGCACCGTCGACAAGTTCCAGGGCCGGGAGGCGGCGGTCGCCGTGGTCTCGCTTGCCGCCTCCGCGGCAGAGGACGTACCGCGCGGCCTCGAGTTCCTGCTCCTGGCAAACCGGCTCAACGTGGCCATCTCCCGTGCCCAGTGGGCAGCCTGGCTGGTCTACTCGCCGGCCCTGACCGAGACCCTGCCCTCGAGTGTGGAGAGCCTGGCCCAGCTGAGCGCGTTCATCACCCTGGTCACGCCCGACCGGGCCTGACCTCCGGCGTCGGAGCCTGACCCACGAAAAGGCACCCTCACTCCGGCATGATTCGCGCGGACTGAGGGTGCCTTCGGACGGGGGTGCTACTCGGCGTCGAGGTCCGTTTCGAGGAGCTTGACGAGGGATTCGAGAGCCTCATCGGCTCCGTCGCCCTCGGCGCGCAGCACGACGATGTCGCCGTTGGCGGCACCCAGGCTCATCAGCGACAGGATGCTCGAGGCATCCATCGCGTCCTCGGCCGGGTCGGCCTCGAGGGCGATGGTGACCTCGAGGGTCAGATCGCCGACGGCCGCCGCGAAGATGGATGCGGGGCGCGCGTGCAGGCCGACACGGCTCGCGATGGTGGCTTTACGTTCGGACATGGTTCCTCCTAATTGGTGCCCGGCGAAGGGGTGGCTCGCCGGCGATGATGCGATGCGACGTAAATCCGAAGCGGCTAGAGACCCAGCTCTTCAAGTATGGGCAATCCGGCGCGCACGCGGGTACGCGCTTCGTCCGAATTACGGGCCGAAACGGCGATCTGGGCAAGTTCCTGCGCCCGTTCGAGCGTCACGGACTTCAGCACGGCGCCCACGGCGGACATCGACCGGGCCGTCATGGACAGGGTGTTGACACCCAGCCCGACGAGTACGACGGCGAGAACCGGGTCGGCGGCGGCTTCGCCGCAGACGCCGACGGGCTTGTTGTGGCCCTCGTATATCGCCCCCGCGACGGTGAGCTGGATCAGCTGGAGCACGGCGGGCTGCCACGGCGAGTTCAGCGCGGCGAGGGTTCCGAGCTGACGGTCGGCGGCCATCGTGTACTGGGTGAGGTCGTTCGTGCCGAGGCTGACGAATTCGGCTTCGGTCAGGATGCTCGCGGAGCGGAGCGCCGCGGAGGGAACCTCCACCATGACGCCGGGGGTCTTCAGCCCGGCGACGCGGCACATGGCGGCGAAGTCGGCGGCCTCGTCGACTGTGGCGATCATCGGAGCCATCACCCAGACCACGGCGGAGGAGGCCTGCGCGGCGGTGGCGATGGCTGTGAGCTGGCGCTTGAGCACGCCGGGGCTGGTCAGGTCGGTGCGGTAGCCGCGCACGCCGAGCGACGGGTTGGGCTCCGTGCTGTCGGTGAGGAACGGCAGAGGCTTGTCGGCGCCGGCGTCGAGCGTGCGCACGACGACCTTCTTGCCGGGGAACGCGTCGAACACGCCGCGGTAGGCCACGACCTGCTCATCGATGGTGGGCTCGATGTCGCGCTCGAGGAAGCAGAACTCGGTGCGGAGCAGTCCGACGCCCTCCGCGCCGGCGGCCGCGGCCTTGACCGCGTCAGCGGCCCCGCCCACGTTGGCCAACAGCGGAACGAGGTGGCCGTCGGCGGTGGTGCCGGTGCCGTCGAACACGGACAGGCTGGCCGCGACGTGCTCCCACGCCGTGACGGCGGTGCGCTCGTCGTCGCCGGGGTCAACCTGGAGGGTTCCGGCGGCGCCGTCCACGTAGACCTCGGTGCCATCGGTGAGGGCGTCGACGCCGGCGGCGGCGACGACGGCCGGCAGGCCGAGGGCGCGGGCGATGATCGCGGTGTGCGACTGCGGTCCGCCGCCGCTGGTGACCAGGGCGAGGATCTTGTTCGGGTCGAGGGTGGCGGTGTCGGCCGGGGCGAGGTCCTCGGCTACGAGCACGAAGGGCTCGTCAGACTGGGGGATGCCGGGGGCGGTGACGCCGCGCAGCTCGGCGACGATCCGGGCCCGCACGTCGAGGACATCCGTGGCCCGCTCGGCCATGTAGCCACCGAGGTTGTGCAGCATCTCGGCGACGGATGCGCCGGACTCCCAGATCGCGCGTTCGGCGGATGTTCCGGTAACGATTAATTTCACTGCAGCTTTTATCAGCATCGGGTCGGTGGCCATCAGCGCGGTGGCTTCGAGAACCGACTTGCTGGCGCCCGTGGCGGCTTCGGCGCGACGCTGAAGCTCGGTTTGCACCACCTTGGAGGCTGTCCGCAGCTCTGCCGTTGCGACTTCGGGCGTAGTCGCCGCATCCAGGCGTTCACCTGCCGGGGGTTCGCTGATCGGTTTGGGCATCTGGCGAACGGATCCGATGATCCGGCCGGGGCTTACGCCTACACCAGTGAAATTCTGCACGGGACAACCTCTATTCTTGCGCAGCAGAAATACTGCGCTATTGATGCTACGCGTCGGCCGCCCCGAATTTCTCGGAGCGGCCGACGTGCGGTTAAGCGTTGACCAGGGCGGGCGCTGCTGCGTCCGCGGTGACCAACGGTGTCTTTCGAGCGTATCGCTTCAGCGCGATCACCAGGATGGCCGTTACGACGGTTCCGATCGCGATCGCCAGGGCGAAGAGCGCGAAGCTGTCGATGGCGAAGAAGACGAACATTCCGCCGTGCGGGGCCTTCGAGGTGACGCCCCAGGCCATCGAGAGAGCACCGGTCACGCCGGCGCCCACCATGGAGGCCGGGATCACGCGGAGCACGTCTGCGGCAGCGAACGGGATGGCGCCTTCGGAGATGAACGACGCACCCAGCAGCCAGGCGGCCTTGCCGTTTTCGCGCTCGGCGACAGTGAACAGTCGGCGGTCGAGCACCGTGGCCAGGGCCATGGCGAGCGGCGGAACCATGCCGGCGGCCATGACCGCGGCCATGATCTGCCACGGAGCCTGGTTGGCCATGGTTGCGGTGCCGAGACCGGCGACGGCGAAGGCGTAGGCAACCTTGTTGACCGGTCCGCCGAGGTCGAACCCCATCATGAGGCCCAGGATCAGGCCGAGCAGGATGGCGGAGGCGCCGGTCATGCCGGACAGCCACTCGTTCAGGGCGGTGGTCAGCAGCGCGATGGGGCCACCGAGCACCAGGAACATCAGGCCCGAGGCGACGATCGACGCGACCAGCGGGATGATGACGACGGGCATCAGGCTGCGCAGCCAGCGCGGCACGTCGAGCTTGGCGAAGCTGGCGGCTGCGACACCGGCCAGCAGACCACCGGCGATGCCGCCGAGGAAACCGGCACCCATGAACCCGGCGACGGCACCGGCGACGAAACCGGGGGCGATTCCGGGACGGTCGGCGATCGCGTAGGCGATGTAGCCGGCCAGGGCCGGAACCAGGAAGCCCATCGACAGCGCGCCGATCTTGAAGAAGACCGCTCCCAGATAGGTCAGCATGCCGCCTTCCGGCAGGTTGAACAGGTTGTTCTCCAGGGTGACCGTGTCGGCGACCTCGGTGATCTCGTAGCCTCCGAGGAGGAATCCGAGGGCGATCAGCAGACCTCCACCGGCGACGAACGGGATCATGTAGCTGACACCGGTGAGCAGGGCGCGCTTGACCTTCTGGCCGAAGTGCTCGCTGGTCTCCTCGGCCTCGGCCGCACCGACGGTGCCGCCGACGCGGCGGGCGTTAGGGTTCTGGGCCGCGGCCAGGGCATCGTGGATGAGCTTGGCCGGTTCGTCGATGCCGCGTTTGACGGGCACCTGGATGACGGGCTTACCGGCGAAGCGCTCGCGACCGCGAACGTCGACGTCGACGGCGAAGATGACCGCGTCGGCCGCGGCGATGACGGCCGGGTCGAGCATCGTGAGGCCGGCCGAGCCCTGGGTTTCGACCTGCAGGTCGACGCCGGCGGCCTTCGCCGCGGCAACGAGCGATTCGGCAGCCATGTAGGTGTGCGCGATGCCGGTCGGGCAGGCGGTCACAGCGACGATGCGCTTGACACCGGCGGATGCCGCGGGCGTGCTTCCGACGTTGGCGCCGCCGGCGGCCACGGGAGCCGGGGAGACGACGCTGGTGACCAGTTCGACGATTTCGGCCTGGGTCTTCGCGGCGCGCAGCGCGGCGGTGAAGGGGGCCTTCATCAGCGAGCGGGCGAGCTTGGCCAGGATCTTGAGGTGTTCCTGGTCCGCGCCCTCGGGAGCGGCGATCAGGAAGACGAGGTCCGCGGGGCCATCGGCGGCGCCGAAGTCGACCGGCGAAGTCAGTCGGGCCAACGCCAGCGTCGGCTCGGTAACGGCTGCCGAACGGCAATGCGGGATGGCCAGGCCGCCGGGGATGCCGGTTGCCGTCTTCGCTTCGCGAGCGAGGGCATCCGCGTAGAGGCTCTCGATCTCGGTGGCGCGGCCGGCGCCTACGACGAGCTCGGCAAGATGCCGGATTACGCACGAGGGTGCGGCTCCGAGGTTCTTATCCAGAGCGACAAGCTCCGGGGTGATCAGTGCACTCACTGGACATCCTCCTTTGGATGGGTGTTGAGCGACGTCAGGGTGACGTCGCCCGGTCTGGTTTGGTGCAGTGACGGAACGGTTGATCCGGGCAGGGACGCGGCTGCGGCCCCGTGGGCTGCGGCCTGGCGGAGAGAGTCGGGGGCGGAGCCGCCGGCGATGCTGCTGAGCAGGTAGCCGGCCAGGGATGAATCGCCGGCTCCGACGGTGCTGCGCGCGATGATCGGCGGCGTTTTCGCGAGCCAGGCGCCGTCTTCGGTCACCAGCACGGCACCCTGGGAACCGAGGGTGGCCAACACGGCGCCAACTCCGGTGGCGACGAGACGCTCGGCGGCGCGGGCCACGAGCACCGGATTGCCCTCGAGGCTCTCCGGGTCGGGGATGCCGGTGAGCTCGGCCAGTTCTTCCGCGTTGGGCTTGATCAGGTCCGGTCCGGCCGTGACGGCGGCGGCGAGGGGCGCGCCGGACGAGTCGACGGCCACCCGAGGGGCGCTCGCGCCGAACCGGCTGCGGAGCTCCCTGGTGATGTCGGCGTAGAAGTCGACGGGCACTCCAGGCGGCAGCGATCCGGCCAGCACGAGCCAGCTGGCACCCTCCGCCTTCTCCAGCACGAGTTCGATCAGGTCGCTCTGCTGCGCGGCGGTCAGCACCGGTCCGGGCACGTTCACCTTGGTGGTGGTGCCGTCGATCTCGGTCAGCGCGACGTTGCTCCGGAGTGTGGCGCCGATCGGCATGCCGAGGTGGGGCACCCCCGCGGCCCGGAGGGCCACCAGAACGGGGTCCAACTCGTCGCCGGGGAGAATGGCGAGGCTCAGGATGTCCGAGGCCTCGAGGGCGCGAACGATGTTCACGCCCTTGCCGCCCGGTTCTTCGCGGGATGAAGCGGCGCGCTGAACTTCGCCGCGGGCCAGCGGGGCGCGGAGTTCGATGGTGCGATCCAGGCTCGGATTCGGGGTAAGCGTGATGATCACGCGATCACAACCTCAACGTCGGCCGCGGCCAGGGCTGCGGCAAGTTCATCTGATGGGAGAGCGTCCGCGATCAGCACGTCGATGTCGCCCAGGGCCGCGAAGCGGATCAGGGTTTCCTTGTCGAGCTTGGACGAATCGGCCAGTGCGACAACACGACGGGCCGAACGGACGATGGCTGTCTTCACGGCGGATTCAACGGCATCCGGAGTGCTGAAACCGAATTCGGCGTGCACGCCGTTGGCGCCGACGAACGCGATGTCGGGCCGCAACGAATCGAGCTGGGCGATGGTGCTGGGACCGACGACGGCGCGGGTGAGGCCGCGCACGCGGCCGCCGAGGATATACAACGAGATGGCGTCGTTGCCGGCGAGTTTCGTGGCGATCGGCACCGCGTTGGTGATGACCAGGAGTTCGTCACCGGGGGCTGCCGGTGTCCAGTCGAGCAGGAGGTCGGCGAGCAGCTCGGTCGTGGTGCCGGCATCCAGCAGGACGGAGCCGGTCTGGCTCGAGGGAATCATGGTGAGGGCGGCGGCGGCGATGCGCTGCTTCTCGTCCTGCCGCTGCGTCTGGCGTTCTTCGAGGCTGAGCTCGGACATGCTCTGCCGGTCGAACGCGACCGCGCCGCCGTGCACCCGGCGCAGCTGGCGGGCGCCCTCGAGGCTGTCGAGGTCGCGGCGCACCGTTTCGGGGGTGACATCGAAGCGGGAGGCGAGATCGCTGACCGTGACCCGGTTCGAACTGGTGACCAGATCGACGATCAGGGCCTGACGTTCTTCGGCGAACATGGCGACCTCCTCGACGCTGAGTGGCCGAAACCACGAATTTGTAGAATACAAAAACTTTACCTGTGTTTGTTTTTGTTTGTCAAGAAAAACAAAGACAAACAAAGAACCCGCTGCGCGGTGCTGCCCGGTGCTGCCCGGTGCTGCCCGGCGCCGCCGGGTGCCGCCGGGTGTCGGCCGTCGGCGATAGCGTGAGCATCATGAAGATCCTGCACACTTCCGACTGGCACATCGGGCGAACCTTCCACACCCATTCGACCCTGGATGCCCTGCATCAGGTGCTGGATGCGCTGGTGGAGGTGGTGCGGCAGCGCCGGATCGACGTGGTGGCGGTGGCCGGCGACATCTTCGACTCGGCCATGCCGTCGGCCGAGAGCTACACGCTGCTCGCGGCGGTGCTGCGGGAAATCAAGCAGGCAGGGGCCACGGTGGTGATGACCAGCGGCAACCACGACTCCGCCACCCGCCTCGGCTTCCAGGCGGAGTGGGCCGCACTCGCGGGCGTCCATGTGCTGACCCGGCCGGAGCAGTTCCTCGAACCGGTCACCGTGCCGGACGAGCACGGGCCCGTGCACTTCTATGGCATCCCCTACCTGGAGCCGGCGCTGGTCCGGCACCTCAGCGTTTTTCACGGGCCGGCAGACGAACCGCTCAAGACCCACGAGCAGGTGCTCACCGTCGTGATGCAGCGCATCCGCGATGACCTGGCCGTGCGCGGCGGGCGATCGGTGGTGCTCAGCCACTGCTTCGCGGCGGGAGTGCCCGCGGCCGCGGCGACCGATACCGTGCGGGACATCACCGCGGGCGGCCTCGATCTGGTGCCCGTGTCGGTCTTCACAGGACCGGACTACGTCGCCCTCGGCCACATCCACGGGCGGGCCCACCTCACCGACCGCGTGCGCTACTCGGGAGCACCACTGCACTACTCCTTCTCGGAGGCCGGCAAACCGCGGGGCTGCTGGCTGGTCGAGCTCCAGGCCGGCCCTGCCGCCGACATCGAATGGATCGAGCTTCCGGTCCCGCGGCGACTCAGCGTGCTCACCGGCGAGATCGAACAGCTCCTGACCGATGACGCTTTGGCCGAGTTCGAGCCCGACTGGGTGTCGGCAATCCTGACCGACCAGGTGCGTCCCCTCGACGGCATCCGGCGCCTGCAGAAACGATTCCCGCACTGCGTCACGCTCGAGCACCGGCCCGCTGTCGTCGTCGACTCGGATGCCGTCAGCTACGGTGAGCGCATCGACCGCCAGAGTGACCGCGAGATTGTCGCCGGGTTCCTCGAGTTCGTGCGCAACGGGGTCGGCCAATCCGATTTCGAACGAGACCTGGTGGCGGAACTCCTCACCGAGGGTGACCTGAGGGAGCTGAGCCGATGAAGATCAAACGCCTGCGGATCGCCGGATTCGGCCCCTACAAGAACGAACAGGTGATCGACTTCGAGCGCTTCGATGCCGATGGAATCTTCCTGATCACCGGCAAGACCGGGGCCGGCAAGTCCAGCATCCTCGACGCCGTCTGCTTCGCCCTCTACGGCAGCGTGCCGCGCTATGAGGGAACGGAGTCCCAGCTGCGCAGTGACCACTGCGAACCGGATGACCCTACTTTCGTGGAGCTGGAATTCGCACTGCACGAGAACGACTACCGCATCTACCGCACACCCAGGTACGAGAAGAACAAGAAGCGTGGCCCGGGTACGACCATGTCACCGCCCGACGCGCGCCTCGACATCCGTGACCTGCACGACGACCGGGACACCCCTGAGGGCTGGCGCAGCGTGGCGACCCGTCCGGTCGACGTCGGGCACGAGCTCAGCCGCATCCTGCCGCTCAAGCAGGACCAGTTTCTGCAGGTGATCCTGCTGGCCCAGAACCGGTTCCAGCGGTTCCTGCTGGCCAAGACCGATGACCGGCGAGGGGTGCTGCGCACCCTCTTCGGCACCGCCCGGTTCGAGCAGCTCGAACTCGGGCTGATCAGCCGGCGCAAGTCGCTCGATGATGGGCTGGAATCCGTGCGCCAGCGCCTGGCCGGCCTGGCGGCCACCGCGTCCCGGCACTTGCAGCGCGAAGACCTGCCCGGCGACGACTCCGATGACGCGCCCGGCAGTCGCGACCGGGCCTGGTTCGACGCCGCCCTGGCGGAGCTGGACGAGTTGCTGGCCGAGGCGTCGGCGGGGGCCGAACGGGCCACGTCGGCGCTGGAGTTGGCCGCCGCCGACGTGCAGGCCCAGGAAGACCTGCGCAGCCGGCAGGACCGCCGCAACGAAGCCCACTCGGCCCTGGCCGTTCTCGAGGCCCGGCAGGTGGCGGTCGCCCTCGACCGGGCGGCCGTGCTGGCCGCGAACCGGGCGTCCCGCGTGTGGCCGGCGCTCCGCACGCGTCGAGAGGCGGAGGAAGCGCTCGAACGTGCCCTGGTCGGCGAATCGTACGCGCACGGCGCCTGGCGTGAGTACCAGGACGACCCAGGTCTGGTGGAAACGACTGAGAGCCTCAAGGCCGTCATCGAGAATCTCCTGGGCCGGCTCGGATCGTTGAAGGACGTTCTCGACGTCGAACGGCTGCTGCCCGGCATCGAGGCCAAGATTGTGACGCTGCAGGAGGAGCTCGCCCTGCACGTGGCATCCGTCGAGCAGACCCAGGCGCTCCTGGACGAGCTACCGGACCGGATGGATGACGTCGACGAGGCCCTGGCGGCGGCCGCGCTGGCGGCGGCAAGCGAGCCCGAGGCGCGCGCCCAGGCGGAGCGGCTGCGGGCGGCCGAGGG
>NZ_SOGO01000022.1:0-95295 GCF_004403415.1 Cryobacterium sandaracinum | reverse complement strand
GCGACGAGACGCGGGTCAGGCGGGTGATCAGGTCGATGCCACTGCTAGCCCCGTTCTTATACGCGAGGGACTCGTGGCCGAGGATACGGCGGGACCGCACCGAAATGTCGGCGGCGGAGGCAACCCTGGCCGCATCGACCCGACGGCCGAGGTCTTCAACCGTGCCCAGCACCATCATCGCGTCCGCCTCGCCCAGGAGCGAGAAAGACACCGAGTCGAGCGCGGCCGCGGCCAGATCACGGGCCTGCTGCAGCTGCTGCACGAGAGGTGACTGTGCACGGGGTGATTGTGCACGGGGTGACTGTGCACGGGGTGACTGTGCACGGGGTGCCTGCGCGAGGGGTGCCTGCGCGAGGGGTGCCTGCGCGAGGGGTGCCTGCGCGAGGGAAGGCACCGCCTGCGGTGAGGCGGTGGGGTGGTGCGGAGTGGGGGCTCCAGCCATACCTTAATAGTAGATGTGTACTAATAATAAGTCAAGAGGTTCTGCACGAGTATAGAAAGTAATTCGGTCGGCGCGGTGCCGTGGTTGGCCGACCACGTGCATCCGTCGGTGCGCGCCTCAGGCACCGCGGGCTCCCTAACGAATTCGACGGAGATTTTACCGATTTCGAGCCAAAAGGATGCTGTGGGCCGGTTCTGAGCAAAATCTCCGTCGAATTCGTTCGGCCGGGGGCCGGCAGCGGATGCTTCGCGATGGGTCGGGAGGTTGGGGCGCCTTCAGGCTGAGCCAGCAGCAGCCCCAGCAACAGCAACAGCAACCTCAGCCTGCAGCGGAAGCGCCCGGACGCTCTCGAAGCGGCGCAACTCCCCGTCGATCGGATCGGTGAAGGTCACCTCGCTCGCCAGGAGCTGCAGCGGGCGGGTGAAATCGTCGAGTGCGACATCCCGAACGACCGGGTACACCGGGTCATCGATGATGGGGATCCCTAGGCCCAGCATGTGCATTCGCAGCTGATGGGTCTTTCCGGTGCGCGGCGTCAGCCGATAGACGCCCGTGTGCTGCAGAACGGTCTCCAGCTCGATCAGCGACTCGGCATTGGCCGGGTCGTCGGTCACCTCGGCTTGCCAGTGGCCGCGCCTGCTCGTGAGGTGGTTGCGCACGGTGACGGGCAAATCCAGATCCGGCCGCAGCGGGGCCAGCGCCCGATAGGTCTTTTCGACCTCGCCGCGTTGGAACATCGATTGATACTCCCCACGCCAGCGCCGCTCCGTCGCCAGAACCACGAGGCCCGATGTCACCCGATCCAGGCGATGCAACGGCGAGAGCTCGGGAAGTCCCAACTCGGCGCGCAAGCGCACCACCACACTCTGTACAACGTGTCGGCCGCGCGGAATGGTCGAGAGGAAGGCCGGCTTGTCGATCACGATGAGTCGGGCATCCCGATGCACCACGTGTATGGTCCCGGGCACGGCTGTCTCATCGGCGAGATCGCGATGAAACCAGACAAAGGTACGCGGGCCATAGAGGTCGCTGCCCACGACCAGCGCGCCCGACTGATAGGCGAAGCGTTCCCCGGCCAGGAACCCGGCGACATCGACGAACTCGGCGAGTCGCTCGAGCAACCACGCACCCATGGTCGGCCACGGATGCGGCCCGGCCCGGCCCCCATCCGGCGTGCATACCCAGGCAGCGTCAAGCCCGTGGCGCTGTGGCAACGGGGAGGGCGGTGGCATTCACCGATCGTACGCCGCCCGGCAACCGCCCCACCAACTCGGAGACACCGGCGGCGAGCCGAAGCACATGACTGCGAAACCCTACAGGTAGTATGTGAATCGCACCCCAACCACTAGATGTGGTTCTTTCGCCCGACTCAGCGTCCCGCCCGATTGCCGTGGGTACCGACCCAAGGAGATGGCAGCGCGTGCTGAAAATGGAAAATCCCGGCGCAGGAAACCTCACGACCGAGCATGCTCTGAGCGCGCTCATGGTGGCCAAACGGGACGGCCGCCTGCTCGCCTTCGACAACGCCCGCATCTACGCGGCACTGGCCAAGAGCTTCACCGAGGTGAACGGCGAGTTGACCCCGCTCACGCACCGCACCATCCGTGACCTGGTCGCTCGCGTCGACCGCGAGATCGCCTCGCGCTTCGCGGTCGACATCAAGATCTACGAGGTGCAGAACATCGTGGAACACGCCCTGCTGGACAGCAAGGAGTACGACGCCGCCGAGGCCTACATCAACTACCGCATCCAGCGGGACTTCGCCCGCAGCAAGGCCACCGACATCAACCACTCGATCATAAAACTGATCAGCAAAGACGAGTCGGTCGTCAACGAGAACGCCAACAAGGACAGCGACGTCTTCAACACCCAGCGCGACCTGACCGCCGGCGCGGTGGGCAAGGCCATCGGCCTGAAGATGCTGCCCCCGCACGTCGCCAACGCCCACCAGAAGGGCGACCTGCACTTCCACGACCTCGACTACCACCCCTACGCGCCGATGACGAACTGCTGCCTGATCGACTTCACGACGATGCTGAGCCAGGGCTTCCGAATCGGCAACGCCGACGTCAACCCGCCCCGGTCGATCCAGACGGCGACGGCCCAGATCTCGCAGATCATCGCCAACGTGTCGTCGAGCCAGTACGGCGGATGCTCGGGGAACCGCATCGACGAAGTTCTCGCCCCCTACGCCGAGAAGAACCTCGAAAAGCACCTGATCGACGCAAGCAAGTGGATCGCGGATAAGTCGCAGCACCGGTCCTATGCCGAGGAGAAGACCCTCAAGGACATCTACGACGCGATGCAGAGTCTCGAATACGAGATCAACACCCTGTTCACCTCGAACGGGCAGACCCCCTTCACCTCCCTGGGCTTCGGCCTCGGCACCAGCTGGTTCGAGCGAGAAATCCAGAAGGCGATCCTACAGATCCGGATCGAGGGGCTCGGCAGTGAGAAGCGCACGGCAATTTTCCCGAAACTGATCTTCACCATCAAGCGCGGCCTCAACCTTGCACCGAACGACCCGAATTACGACATCAAGCAGCTTGCGCTGGAATGTTCCACCAAACGCATGTATCCCGACATCCTCAACTACGACAAGATCGTCGAACTCACCGGCAGCTTCAAGGTACCGATGGGCTGCCGCTCGTTCCTGCAGGGCTGGACCGACGAGCAGGGCAACGACGTCTCCGAGGGTCGGATGAATCTCGGAGTCGTGACGCTCAACTTGCCCCGGATCGCCCTCGAGGCCGCCGGCGACAAGGACAAGTTCTGGAGCATCCTTGCCGAACGGGTGAGCACGGCGCGCGACGCCCTGCTCTTCAGAATCGACCGGTGCAAGGAAGCGACCCCGGAGAACGCCCCGATCCTCTACATCTACGGCGCCTTCGGCCAACACCTGAATGCCGGTCAGCCCGTCGACACCCTCTTCAAGAACAAGCGCGCCACCGTTTCCCTCGGCTACATCGGCCTCTACGAGGTGGCCGCGGCCTTTTACGGCGGTGACTGGGAGTCCAATCCCGAGGCGAAGGACTTCACCGTCGAGATCCTGCGCACGCTCCATGGGCGCACCCAGGAATGGAGCACCGAGTACGGCTACCAGTTCAGCGTGTACTCGACGCCGAGCGAGAGCCTGACCGACCGGTTCTGCCGACTCGACACCGCGAAGTTCGGCGCCGTGGCAAACCTCACCGACAAGGACTACTACACCAACAGCTTCCACTACGACGTGCGCAAGAGCCCGACGCCGTTCGAGAAGCTGGACTTCGAGAAGGTCTACCCGGCGTACTCCTCCGGCGGGTTCATCCACTACTGCGAATACCCGATCCTGCAGCAGAACCCCAAGGCACTCGAGGCGGTATGGGACTACTCCTACGATCGCGTCGGCTATCTGGGCACCAACACTCCGATCGACCGGTGCTACGCCTGTGGCTTCTCGGGCGACTTCGACGCCACCCCGCGTGGGTTCGAGTGCCCCGAGTGCCACAACGCCGACCCGATGACCTGCGATGTCGTCAAGCGCACCTGTGGCTACCTCGGCAACCCGCAGGCCCGCCCGATGGTGCACGGCCGGCACACCGAGATCACCTCCCGGGTCAAGCACATGCCGGGCACCACCGGCATCCGTGGGGCGGATGCCGCGGCATCCGTCGCCGTGGATGCGTAACCCCCGGCCCGGCGAGTGGCTGTCGGAGAAACTGAGCCAGCGGTACGTCGGCGACTACAAGCCCTTCGTCTTCGTCGACGGCGAGGGGGTGCGGTGCAGCCTGTACCTGTCCGGTTGCCTGTTCGCCTGTGAGGGCTGTTTCAACCAGGCCACCTGGAGTTTTCGCTACGGGCAGCCGTACACCCAGGAACTTGAGGATCGGATCCTGGCCGATCTCGGCCAGGAGTACGTACAGGGCCTCACCCTCCTCGGCGGGGAGCCGTTCCTCAACACAGGGGTGTGCCTGGCCCTCCTCGACCGCGTGCGCCGGGAGCTCGGCACGTCGAAGGATGTGTGGTGCTGGACCGGCTACACGTTCGAAGAACTTTTGCGGGAGAGTGCGGACAAGCTGGCCCTTCTCGGCACGATCGACGTTCTGGTCGACGGTCGGTTCGAACTGGCCAAGCGCGACCTCAAACTGCAGTTCCGGGGGAGCAGCAACCAGCGGATCATCGACGTTCAGGAGTCCCTGGCCAGTGGACAGGTGACGCTGTGGGGCGGGCTCACGGACGCGACCGGCACCTTCGAACAGATCGAGAAACGGAACCTGATCTAGGTCAGAACAGCGGCCAGGGCACCGCGGGCATGTCGCCGCGCGGCGCAGGGAACCGCCCTCCAGAGCGCAACCGGTCGCAGCGTGCAGCCAGTGCGGCGATCTCGGCGTCGGTGAGCAACCCGGCAAGGATGTCGCCGAGCTCGCCGGTCAGCTGTGCACTGACCCGGTCGATCCCGTCCAGCTCGTCGGCGATGAGCTCGTCGCCCAGCCAGCCCCAGAGCACAGTGCGCAACTTATGGTCGACGTGAAAGGTGAGGCCGTGGTCGATGCCGTGACGGTGCCCGTCCGGCATCGCCAGGATGTGGTCGCCCTTGCGATCGGCGTTGTTCACGATTACGTCGAACACGGCCATGCGTCGCATCGCGGCCGAGTCCTCATGGATGAGGGTCACCGCACGATTGTGCTCGTCCCGGCCGTCGAAGACGCGACGCCAGCCCGGGGTCGGCGCGGCTTCCCACGGGACGAGGTCGACGGCATCCTGATCGGGATCGGTATGCTGCCACAGCTGCACCATCCCCCGGCCCATCGGGCCACCCCGCAGCCAGGTCCGAGGCACGACGTTCCAGCCGAAGGCCTGCGAGACCAGGTAGGCCGCGGCCTCGCGGTTGGCGAGGTTGCCGTCGGGAAAGTCCCACAATGGATTCTCGCCGGCGATGGGCTTGTAGACCACCGTGAATCCGCCGATAGTGCCGAGGAAGGTCGCGTTCGAGGCCGTCGTGATGCGTCCCGTGAGCTCGAGCTCACCGTCGAGCTCGCCGTCGAGCTCACCGTCGAGGGCGGCATCGTGCATCAGGGGCTGCCGGGGAGGGTGCAGGTGTGTCCGTCGGCGTCGATGGGGTTGCCGCAGAGCGGGCAGAGGGGGCGGCCGGCCCCCACCACCTCGCGCGTGCGCTTGGCGAAGGCCCGGGCGGTACCGACGGGCATCCGTACCAGGAGCATCTCCGCCGGCTCCTGCATGATCGCGTCGAGCAGATCCTCGTCGGGCACGTCGTCACTGGCCGGATCGACTTCCACGAGCGGATAGGCCTCAAGCACGACCTGCACGGTCGAGGGGTCCCAGCCCAGGCTCATCCCGCCGGTGCGGAATTCCTCCGCGACGGGTTGATCCAGCGGCTCGTTGTCGACGAGTTCGACGGGGGTAGTGCTTGGGATGCTGAACGGGTTGCCCTCATGGCTCATCAGCTGGTCGAGCATCTCATCGATTTTCTCGGCGAGCAGCGCGGATTGTTGTTTCTCCAGGGCGATGCTCACAATCTGAGCTCCGGTGCGCACCTGCAGGTAGAACGTGCGAGAACCAGGCGGACCGACGGTGCCGATGACGACACGATCCGGCCAGGCAAACTCATGGACGATTGTGGGCATGTGGGTATTTTAGGCGACCGTCGTGTGCGGCGCCTGACCAGCCCCGCCACCCACCGGCGCGTCGGCCAGAGGGGCGCTGGCGCCGAGCCAGGCGAGGTCGCCGGCATCCGTGTTGATGGCGTGCACGCTCGGCCGGCTGGTGCCGAAGCGCACGATCGAAACGGATGCCGGACCCACGTTGATGCGCTGAAAGAGGTCGAGGTGCATGCCGAGCGCATCGGCCAGAACGGACTTGATGATGTCGCCGTGGCTGACCGCCACCCACACCGCGCCCGGACCGTGCTCGGCCTCGAACGCCGCATCGTGACGACGGATGGCCGCGACCGACCGGGCCTGCATGGTCGCCATCGACTCTCCGCCGGGAAAGGTGACGGCCGACGGCTGAGACTGCACTGACGACCAGAGCTTCTCCTTGGCGAGATCGCCGAGGGCTTGGCCCTGCCACTCACCGTAATCGCACTCGGTGATGTCTTCCTCCACCGGCGTCACGAGCGAGCCGGCCTGCTGATCCAGGATGAACTGAGATGTCTGCCGGCAGCGCTCCAGAGGACTCGACACCACGCCGACCAGCGGCACCACGGCCAGGCGCTTGGCCGTGAGGGCGGCCTGGTCCTGCCCGACCTGGTCGAGCCGAACGCCGGCAGCGCGGCCGGCCAGCATTCCGGTGGCATTTGCGGTGGTGCGGCCGTGCCGCACGAGGATGACTGTGGCCATGGGTACAGCCTAGACAGGCAGGGTGGGAACGGAGCCCGGCCAGACGATCTGATGCTTGAGGAAGCCGGATGTCACGTCGCGTCCTCCAAGCTGACCGCCGACACCGTCCACGCGGTGCAGTCAGCTGGACTCTCCGTGACTCAGTCGGTCGGGTCGGTGATGAACCCCTCGTCGATCATCCAGGCATAGGCCACATCAGCGGGTTCCTTCCCGTCGACGTCAACCTGACGGTTCATGCCGCGCAGAACCTCGTCGGTGAGCTTGGGCGAAATCCGGGCGAAGATCTCTTCCAGGCCGGGGGTGGCTTCGATCGACTCGGTGAAGAAGACCGGCGCGACGTTGTACGCAGGGAAAAACGCGAGATCGTCGATCAGAACTGTGAGGTCGAGCGCGTCGAGTCGACCGTCGGTCGTGAAAACCTCGCCGAAGTTGCAGGCGCCGTCGTCGGTCGCGCTGTAGATCGCACCGGTGTCGTAGATTCCGATGTTGCCATTGGGCACCCCGTCAGCGGCGCCACGTTCGAGTCCGTAGTGGGCGAGCATGGGGTTCATGCCATCCGGCCGGGAGTTGAATTCGGATTCGACGCAGAAAGTGCGATCCTCCACCGGCAACGCGGCGAGTTCGGACATGGTCGTGATGCCGCCGAGCTCGGCGACCGCCTCACTGCGCACAGCCAGGGCATAGGTGTTATTCATCGGGGCCGGTGCGCCCCAGGTGATGCCGTTCTGGATGTCGATGTCATACACGGCTTGCCACATTTTGTCTTGGTCGGCGATCGACTCATCCTGACCGAGGTAGGTCAGCCACGCGGTTCCGGTGTATTCCCAGAGCATGTCGGCCTGACCAGAAAGAATCAGCTCGCGGGTCGGCTGGCTGCCGGGCAGATTGCTGAGGTCTGTGACGTCGAATCCCGCGGCGGTCCCGGCGAGCACCGCGATCTTGCCGAGCAGTAGCTGCTCCGTGAAGTTCTTGGACGTGACCGTGAGGTCGACGCCCTCGGCGCCCTCGAGCGGGGTGATCGACCCAGGTCCGACCGCGGGAACGTACGAGGTTGCCGGCTTCAGGCCGCAACCGGTCAGAGCGACTGCGGACAGGGCGAGGAGACCGGCTACCACCCCCCAGCGGCCGAGGGACGTGAGGCGGGTGCGAGAAGACGAGCGATACATCTAGAGTCCCTTCGGGCGGGCGATGTGTTCCACAACGCGGCCGACCCAGTCGATGAGCAGGGCGAGCAGAGCCACGAGCAGCGCTCCGGTGACGAGCACGGGGGTGAGGCTGAGATTGACGCCCGTGGTGATCAGGATGCCGAGTCCGCCGCCGTTGACGAACGTGGCCAGGGCCGCGGTGCCCACCAGCAGAACGAGAGCGGTGCGCACGCCCGACAGCATGACCGGAACGGCGAGCGGGAGCTCCACCCGAAACAATACGGCGGCGGAGCTCATGCCCATGCCTCGTCCGGCCTCGATGAGGCGGGCGTCGACCTGCTGCAGGCCCACCATGGTGTTGCGCAGCACCGGAAGCGCGGCGTAGAGCACGAGACTCAGCGTCGCGGCCCAGAAGCCGAAGCCGACCCAGAACGCGAGCAGCACGACGACGCCGATCGCGGGGGCCGCCTGACCGAAGTTGGCGATGGCGAGCACCGGAGCGGTCAGAAACCGCAAGGGTCTGCGGGTCAGGGCGATTCCCAAGGGAATCGCGATGACCAACACGATCACCGCGGCGAGCAGGGTGAGCTGGATATGCTCCACCGTGTAGACCCAGAGCGCGCCGGGAGCGAGGGTGGTGAGCACGATCGGCGACAGGTTGGCCGTCAGCAGCCAGATCACGAGCGCCAGGAACGCGAGCAGGATGCCGGCCAGCTGGTAGACCAGTCCCCGCCAGGATCGCCACACCGTGCGCGCACGGCTGACCGGTACGCCGGTCGCAGTCGGGTCGCCCGGCGTTTCAACGGCGGAATCGCCGCCGGCAAGGCCCGCCTCTGTATGCGGGGTGCGGGTACTCACTGAACGGACCGCGCGTCAGCGCCGCTGGGATCGGTCTCGATCAGGTCTGCCTCGGCGGCAGACACCTGCGCCTGGAACAGGCCGGTGTTCAGCCCGACGGGGGCCTGGTCTGACTCAAGCACGGCAGCGGACTGTGACCGGGTGATGGCGTCCATCACGGTTTGAACGTCGATGACGCCCTTGAACATGTCGCGGCGGCCCGTGACGAGCGCGGCTCCGGCGCTCGAGACGAGCATCGTGTCGAGCGCGTCATTGAGCGTAGCCCGCTTGCCGACGAGCGGAAGTTTCGGGTCGGGAACGTCGCTGATGACCTCGAGGCGGCCGAGCTGGCGCGCGGAGAGCCACTGGATGGGTCGGCGACGCTCATCAACGATGACCGCGTGGCCGTGGCCGGTCTCGACGACGCGGGCCAGCACATCCGCTGCCCGTTCACCGGGTTTGCCCACGACGGCGTCGCTGAGGCTGACCTCCGCCACCCGGGTCAGGGTGAGCTGTTTGAGGCCGGCGCCGGACCCGATGAAGTTTTCGACGAACTCGTTGGCCGGGTCGCCGAGGATGCGTTCCGGAGTGTCGTACTGCACGAGCTGGGCACCCTCGTTGAAGATGGCGATCCAGTCGCCGAGCTTGACGGCCTCGTCGAAGTCGTGGGTCACGCAGACGATGGTCTTCTGCAATTCTTCCTGGATGTTGATCAGTTCGTCCTGCAGGCGCAGTCGGGTGATCGGGTCGACGGCGCCGAAGGGCTCGTCCATCAGAAGCACGGGCGGGTCGGCCGCGAGGGCGCGCGCCACGCCGACGCGTTGCTGCTGGCCGCCGGAGAGCTCCTTGGGGTATCGGTCGCGGTAAAGCGCCGGGTCGAGGGAAACAAGCTCGAGAAGCTCGTCGACGCGGGCCGCGATGCGGGCCTTGTCCCAGCCGAGCATCTTCGGCACGATGCCGATATTGGTGGCGACTGTCATGTGCGGGAAAAGTCCTCCGGCCTGAATGACATAGCCGATGCCTCGGCGCAGGGTGTCGCCGTTCATGTCGGTGACGTCGTCGCCATCGACGACGATGCGACCCTCGGTCGGTTCGATAAGCCGGTTGATCATCTTGAGTGTCGTGGTCTTGCCGCAGCCCGAGGGACCGACGAGCATCACGATCTTGCCGGCCGGGATCTCCATGGTGAGACCGTCGACGGCGGGGCGCGCCTGGCCGGGGAACCGCTTGGTGACGTGGTCCAACAGGATGCTTGCACCGGTGATGCCGGTGGGGGTGACGGATTCTTCGGTGCTGCTGGATTCAGCAGGGTTGGATGCAATGTACTCAGACACGGATACCTCGAGGTGTGGTCAGGCGGCCGAGGCCGACGAGAAGGAGATCAAGAATAAGGGCGAGCACGACAACGCCGATGACGCCCGTCAGCACTGACTCGAGGGAGTTGGCGCCGCCGAGTCGGGATAGGCCGGAGAAGATGAATCCACCCAGGCCCGGGCCGAGGGAGTATGCGGCGATCGCGGCGACACCCATGACCATCTGAGCGGATACCCGAACGCCCGTGAGGATGATCGGCCAGGCGATCGGCAGTTCCACCTGCAGGAGCGTGCGAAACCGGCTCATGCCGATGCCGCGGGCGGATTCCACGATCGATGGAGCGATACCCGACAGGCCCACGACCGCGTTCCGCAAAATGGGCAGCGTGGCGAAGAACGCCACCACGACGACGGCCGGAAGGACACCGAAGCCGAGCGGCGCGATGAGCAGTCCGATGAAGGCAAACGACGGGATGGTCAGGCCGATGGCCGACACCGAGTTGGCGATCCCGGTGAGCGCGGAACTGCGGTAGACGAGCGAAGCCAGCACGACGGCAATGACTGTCGCCAGGATCAGGCATTGAACGACAAGGCTGAAATGCTGCCAACTGCTGAATAGGATCTGCTCATACTGATCCCCTAGAAAGTCCAACACATCAAAACCTCTTCGAGTCGAGAACACACTGATTCACCGCCACCGGCACGGGCGCAATGGGAGGCGCGGATGCCGAACTGGATGGGGACGCAGGCTGTGAGCCTTCGGTGAGGGTTGCTGAGCATTCTCGCACGGCCACCCCCCTATTGCCGCAGCGAGATATAACGGACCGGTGTGCGCCTGACTGGCCGACTGGATGCTCCTCTAGGGTGTGAACACCGTTTACGTCAGGAAGCAGCTGAATGAATTTCGATCTCGCAGGCAAGACCGCCCTCGTCACCGGCGCCAGCTCGGGCATCGGCAGTCACTTCGCCCGAGCCTTCGCCGCGACGGGGACGAACCTCATTCTGGTGGCCCGCCGAACCGAGAAATTGGAGGCTCTCGCATCCGAATTGCGCAAGCAGAACGGGATCGACGTCCACGTCATTTCGCAGGACCTGAGCGAGCCCGGTGCGGCCGCCGCGGTCGAGCACCAACTCCTCGACCAGCAGATCACCGTTGATGTTCTCGTGAACAACGCCGGCTTTGGAACCAATGCGCGCCTGGTCGACGAAGACCGAGCCCGCCTTCACGCGGAAATCGCTCTGAACGTCAGCACGCTGGTCGACCTGACGGCTGCCTTCCTGCCGGGCATGGTGGCCCGAGACTCGGGCATTATCGTGAACATCGCCAGCACCTCGGCGTACCAGCCCGTGCCCGGAATGGCGGTCTATGCAGCCACGAAGGCGTTCGTCCTGTCGTTCACCGAGGCCGTCTGGGGCGAGACCCACAACACCGGAGTGCGGGTTTTCGCGGTGAGTCCGGGGTCCACCGACACTGAGTTTTTCGACATCGCCGGTTCGCAGTCACCCGGCAAGCGAGTGCCGGCCTCGAATGTCGTCGACGTGACCCTGGCTGCCATCAGCGCCAGAAAATCGGTGCCGTCCGTGATTGTCGGTGCGCGCAACAGAATCACCGCATCGCTCGTCACGTTCATCCCACGCAGAACGGTGATCACACTTGCCGGTTCGATCTTCCTTCCCCGGGGCTAGCCGATCGGTCTGTGGCTTTCCGAAGGTCAGGTCCAGTGCCAGGTCGAGAGCAAATTCGGCCAGGGCACCATCGGCCGGCTTTCGCCTCGCGGGGCACTTCTGACGCCGCCGCGGTGAAGTGAGCGACCGGGCGCGCGTCGTGACCTCGAGGTCGACGGCAACCCCGCATCCCGCTTTTCGTTCTGACCAGACATAGGCATTTCAGTAACCGAAATGGCGTTCCACGCAGTCGGGACTAGAGCAGCGGTCCGCGCCGCGCCGATAGCCCGGCGAAGAGGGCGTGCAACAGCGGGAGCGCGGACACGGCTACGAGCACCGTTCCGAGCACGACATCTTCGGCACGAAGCAGAATGCCGCCGATCAGCAGAGCGGCGAAGAGGATTGCCGAGACGATCTGACGTGCGGTTCGCTCGATGATGACCAAGCGACGCTCGATCCGGGGAGTCTGCACCGAGACGGTACCGTCGTCGAATCGCGTCGCGAGGCTGTCGAGCCGCTGGGGAAGCCGCGCGATGATGGCCGCAACCGACGCCACTTGCTTTGCGGTCGCCTGCACCACGTTCCCGCCCTCGGCGCGGATCAATTGGGCGGAATATGGCTCGACGGAATTCCAGATATTGAAGGCGGGGTCGAGCGAACTGCACATTCCCGAGGTCAGCGACATCGCGCGCACGATGAGCAGAAAGTTCTCCGGAAGCTGAAACGGCAGCGAGCGCACCACATCACCGAACTCGATGGCGAAGGCGCGGAACTCGCGCGGGTCGACATCCTGCAACTCGGCGAAACCCATCCCGCCGAAACGGGCGAACAGCTTCGTCATCGCGCGCTCGAGTTCGGCGGTATCAGCGGACGGCAGGAGCACACCCACTTCGCGGATGCCGTCCACCATCCCCTTTCCGTCCCGTGACGCGGCGGCGATGAGCAGATTCACCAGGCCCCGACGCAGGACATCGGGCACGTCGCCCATCATCCCGAAGTCGATGAAGGTGAACTTCCAGGCCCGGCCGTGGTCCGCTCCGGGTACACCGGCGGCGAGCGGCGTGACGAAGATGTTTCCGGGGTGCGGGTCGGCGTGGAAGTAGCCATTGACGAAGAGCTGGTCGAACATGACCGCCGCGAAGTCCTCGGCAACTTCTGACGGGTCGATTCCGGCTGCCCTCAGCCCGTCGACGTCGTTGATCTTGATCGCGGTCACGTCTTGGAGGGTCAGCACGCGCCGCGTGGTGCGCTCCCACACCAATTCGGGAACGCTGACCCGGGGGTCGTCTGCGAAGTTCCGCTCGAACCGTTCGGCGCTTGCCGCCTCGTGCAGGTAGTCGATCTCCTCAAGACTCGTGAACGCGAACTCCTCGACCAGGGCGGGCATGTCGACGCGATCCGAAACGAGACGCACGTGGCTGAGCCAGCGGGCAACACGTCGGAGAGCGCCGAGGTCGACCTCGACGATCTCGCTGATGCCCGGCCGCTGAATCTTGACGACGACGTCGAGCAGACCGGTCTCGGCGGCATCGAGTTCCGACAGCCGAGCGCGGTGCACCTGACCGAGGGATGCTGCGGCCAGCGGCGAGGGATCGATGTAAGAGAACGCACGCTCGAGCGTCACACCCAGCTCGGCTTCAGCGACGGCCTGGATCGCCGGAAAGGGCACCGGCGGAACCTCGTCTTGCAGACCTTCGAGCTCTTTCGTGATCTCCGGCGGCAGCACGTCGAGGCGCGACGACATGAACTGGCCGACCTTGATCATGAGGCCACCCAGGTCGACCGCGAGCACGTGGAAGCGCTGCGCGATGTGCTGCAGTCGCGCCGATCTGCTTCGTGCCGCGACCCGCGCGAGCCCGACCCGCGGGAGAAGGACCTCGTAACACCACGTCTGCGCCAAATACAGGGCGGCGAACCGCAAAATCCGGCGGTAGCGGGCACGCAAGTCCGCGACGTCGGTCATCTGATCTCCGTGATGCCGACGTGCTGAGGGCACTCGGTCAGTCCTGGGCGAGGATGGCGTACAGCTTGCGACGCGCCTCATCCAGGATGGCGACAGCCTGCTTCACCTGCTCCGGGTTGCCGGATCGCGCGACCTGCGCGGCGGCCTGAGCCAGGTCGATGCCGGCCTTGGGCAGCGCGGCCGCCCGCCCGGTGTCCCGAGCGCTCTGGGCCTCCCACGGGGCCGGCTGGTCGGCCATGGCATCCGCTACCCCGCGGCCTTCGTCCGTGAGCGAGTAGGTCTTGCGACCGTTGGACTCCTCGGCGTTGATGAGGCCCTCGTCCGCAAGCAGCTGAAGCGTGGGATACACCGAGCCGGGGCTCGGCTTCCAGGCGCCATTGCTGCGTTCCTCGATCTCATGAATGATCTGGTATCCGTGCATCGGCTTCTCGGCGAGCAGCGCAAGCACCGCCGCACGCACGTTCCCGCGTGCCATTCTCGGACCGGCCTTGCGGTCGAACTGTCCGCGCAGCTGCTCCATGGCATCCCACATTCCGCTGGGCCAGCCCTCACCAGCACCGCCCCGGCGTGCCCTGAACCCGTCACCCATAAATGAACCACTCATGATGTCCTCCTCAGCGCCGAAGCCATCCGGCTCGACGATAGTTAACGATATATCGTTCGCGACGTGATGGCGAAACCAGAATCAATCTTCTTTCCACCGTCTGGGAGGCGCCTGTGCCCACCCTGCCGCGCGGTAATGTTGACCCCATTGCCGTCGCCCTGCACCAGGACGACGCCCCTGAATCCGAGGAGAACCAGATGTCCGTCGGCCTGCTCGCCGTTGTCGATGACATACTCACCGCCGCTCTCAAAGCTAGCGCGAAGACCGCAGGCGTCGTGATCGACGATGCGGCCGTCACGCCTCAGTACGTTCAGGGACTGTCACCGGCGCGCGAGCTTCCCATCGTGTGGCGGATCGCTCTCGGTAGCCTGTTCAACAAATTCGTCATCATCATCCCGCTCGCACTACTCCTCTCCGCCTTTGCGCCGTGGGTGTTGCCGTGGCTGCTGATCATCGGCGGTACCTATCTGTGTTTCGAGGGTGCGGAGAAAGTCACCGAGTGGTTCGGAGTTCATCACGGCACTGACAACACTGAGATGCGAGATGAGCGAAAGCTCGTCTTCGGTGCTATTCGCACCGACCTCATCCTCAGCACAGAGATCATGCTCATCGCACTGGCGGGTCTCGATCCCGATTTTGGCATCTGGATGACGCTCGGCGCCTTGGTCGTGATCGGCCTGGGGATGACGGCGCTCGTCTACGGTGCGGTCGCCCTGCTGGTCAAGATCGACGACATCGGGCTGACGCTGATGAAGCACCCGGTACGACGGGTCAGACGCACCGGCGCGCGCATTGTGCGATCGATGCCGGCCGTGTTCCGAGTGATCAGCGTCATCGGCACGGTCGCCATGTTGTGGGTAGGAGGCCACCTGGTGATCGTGAACCTGAACGACACGATCTGGAGCGTTCCCTACGACGTTCTGCACGCCGTGACGCAGGCGGTCGAACCTGCCGGACCCATCATTGTCTGGGTCACCGACACCGCGATGTCGCTCGTTTTCGGGCTCATTCTCGGCCTGATCATTGTCGCGGCCCTGTCCGGGATCTCGCGCCTTCGCAAGCAGAATCGGTCCCACCGCGTAACGGCCTGACCCCGTCGCCGGCTGGCAAGCCGCAATCAGCATGAAACGAGGATGTCCCGGTGCAGTTCTCCCTGTGGGTGGCCCTTGTCGGCGCGGGCACCCTGATCAGCTTCACGCCCGGTGCGGGGGCGATCAACACCATGAGCAACGCTCTCAACGCGGGCTTTCGCCGCTCCATCTGGGGAATCCTCGGCCAGCAGGCCGCGCTTCTCATCCACATCGTGATCGTGGCACTCGGTGTCGGTCTGCTCGTGGCCGGTTCTCCGATCGCCTTCAACGTTATTCGCTACGCGGGTGCCGCCTACCTCGTCTACCTGGGCATCCGTCAGTTTCTGGCCAAGCCGGAACTCGATGGCGAGCGCACCCGGGCCCTGAGCGATGAGCCCCGCTGGTCGATGTTCCGACGCGGGCTGTGGGTGAACATGCTCAACCCCAAAGCGATCGTGTTCTTCCTTGCGTTCCTGCCTCAGTTCATCCGGGTGGACAGGCCGATGCCGACCCAGTATCTGATCGTCGCGGCCACCGTCGTTGCGATCGACATTCTGGTGATGTGGTTCTTCTTCGCCGGAACAGCGCATTCATTCGCGCGATTCACCCGCGACGATCACGGCCAGCGCGTGTTGAACCGCGTCTTCGGTGTGCTCTTCGTGGCTGTCGGCGTGCTGCTCGCGGTCCTCCACTGAGGAATCCAAACCACCGGTTGAAGGTGTTTTTCGCAGCCGGGTGAGCAGCCGAAAAATCACATACCAAGACCACTAGGCTGTTCGAAGATCGTCCCATTGGCACCTCGGACGTGATCGAGCGCAAGGAGCACAGATGACGCCTGCCGTGGACGCCGACCTCGTGATACTAGGTGGTGGACTCGCCGGTCTCACGCTGGCCGCCCGGCTGGCCCGAGTACGTTCCGGTTTGCGCGTCGTGGTGCTGGAACCCCGCACGGCCTATCAGGACGACCGCAGCTGGTGCTTCTGGCGACCGGAACAGCACGACCTGTCACACCTGGTCTCACGAAGCTGGAAGACCTGGACCTTTTCGGATGCGGCGGGCCTCACCGTTCGGCATCGGGTACCCGGGCTGGCCTACCAGTACATTCGGGGCAGCGATTTCTACGCGAGCGCGCAGGCCGACATCGCCGAGTCTGCGAACGTCGACCTGCGCCTCGGCGTGCACGCCGAGACGGTCGACGCAGTCCCCGGCGGCGTTAGGGTTGAGACGAACGCGGGCCCCCTACTAGCCCGTCAGGTGGTTGACACCCGACCACGGGCCGCCGAGTCGATGCTGTACCAGAGCTTCGTGGGCTTCGAACTGGAGCGTGAGCATCCGTTGCCGTTCGAGCTCGGCGAGGTCACGCTGATGGGGTCGCTCGACGCCGACGCTGAGGGTTTGAGCTTTGTGTACGCCCTGCCGCTCGGCCGGAACCGCGCGATCGTGGAGTGGACCCGCTTCGGCACGGCGCCGATAGAGCGGGAGCGCCTGGTCGGCGAGCTCGACGAGGTACTCACCGGGCTCGGCCTGGCCGACGCCCGCCGGGTGCGCACCGAGGGTGGCGTGCTGGCCATGGGTCTGGGCCGGCAGACGGCGTCGCCGATCCCCGGGGTCGTGCACGCCGGCAATGCCGGCGGGGCGCTGCGGGCTGCCTCGGGCTACGGGTTCCTGCGCATTCAGCGCTGGGCTCAACTCTGCACGGAGAGCCTGCTCGCTGGCCAGGGGGCGGTGGGCCACCCAGACGAACCTCGGGCGAGGCGCGCCTTCGATCGCATCTTTCTGCAGGCCGTTCGGGCGCATCCGGAACGCACCGCGGAGTATTTTTTCGCCCTCGCCCGCGGCGTTGCCCCCGCCGCGCTGGTGCGCTTTCTCAGCGACGGCGCCCGACCCACGGACTACGCACGCATCATCGCGAGCCTGCCGTGGACCCCTTTTCTTTCCCAGGTGGCCGCGCCTGCGGCGTTCAGCCCGGCACAGACCCTGCCGGCCACCAGACCGACGCCGACCACAGAAACCAGCGTGCAGCGATGACCGATCAGACCACTCCTCCCCGTAGCGAGGCCGCCCGCGTCACGCCGCGGCGGCGGCGCGTGCCCGCCGAGACGGTGGTGTTCTCCAGCCTGGCCCTGGTCATTCTGGCCGTGGTCGGACTGGGCATTCCCATGCCCTCGCCCACGGTTCAAATCGTGCTGCTGGGAATCCTCGCCGGTGTGCTGGGCCTGCCCCACGGCGCTCTCGATCCACTGATCGCGCGCCGGGCTGGGCTGTGGCGCACTCCGCTGGGCTTCGCCGGGTTCAACGCGGTCTACATTCTGGTCGTGGTCGGCGTGGTGCTGCTCTGGCTGGTCGCGCCCGTGCTGAGCCTGGTCGCGTTTTTGCTCGTGTCGGCGCTGCACTTCGGCTCCGATTGGAATGCGGACCGGTCGGTCGGGCTGCGTTTTCTCGCCGGATTCGGGCTGCTCACCGTGCCGGCGCTGTCGCATCCTGACCAGGTCAGAGCAATCTACGTGGTGCTGTCCGGTGACGGAGGCGCAGTGGTGGCCAGCGTGCAGGAGTGGCTCGGGCCGATCGCCGTGGCAGGTCTGATGATCGCTGCCCTGGTCGCCCTGCGACACCGGCCGAGCGAGAGCGTTGAGATCGTGCTCGCCACAGTGCTCGGCCTGGCCACAGAACCGCTGGTCTTCTTCGTGCTGTATTTCTGCGCACTGCACAGTTTTCGGCACTTGAAGGGAGGATTCCAGGAGGAGCGGGGCGGCGGACGGCAGACGGCCCTCCTGGTCGTGGTCTACACCGTGGTCCCCCTCCTCGCGGTAGCGGTCTTCCTCGTCGCGTTCGGCCCCGGCGGCGTTCTCAGCGAGCAGATCCTGCAGCTGGTGTTCATCGGTCTGGCAGGGCTCACCGTGCCGCACATGATGGTGGTGACCTACGAAATTCGTCAGCGACGAGCAGCTGGTGCGGTTCTGCTGTGACATCTCCTGCCCGTGCCGAGCGGAACTGTGGTCAGCACTGCGTCGCCCACCAGGGTGATGCCCCCATTCGAGGAGGTCCAGATCTCGGTCGGCTTGCTCGCCGTAGTCGATGACGTACTTACCGCCGCCCCCACGGCGAGTGCTAAGACCGCAGGAATCGTCATCGACGACGCGGCCGTCACCCCACAGTACGTTCGGGTTTTCACACCGGCACGCGAACTCCACGCTGTCAGGCAGATCGCACTCGGCAGCCTGTTCAACAACTTCATCATCATCCCGCTCGCACTGCTCCTTTCCGCATTCGCACCATGGGTGTTGCCGTGGCTGCTGATCATCGGCGGCACCTATTTCTGCTTCGAGGGTGCGGAGAAAGTCACCGAATGGTTCGGCGCCCACCATGAGGCTGACGACACTGAACCGCGGGATGAGCGAAAACTCGTCTTCGGCCCTACTCGCACCGACCTGATCCTCAGCACAGAGATCATGCTCATCGCACTGGCGGGTCTCGATCCCGATTTCGGGACCGGTTTGACGCTCGGCGCCCTGGCGGTGATCGGCCTCGGCGCGCGCATCGTGCGGTCAATGCCGGCCGTGTTCCGGCTCATTCTGGGCCTGAGCATTGTCGCGATCTTTTCCGGAGTGTCGCACTTTCTGGAACGGAATCGGACAGACCGCGTAGCGGCCTGACGAGAGCCTCGTGGGCGTCGGCGTGCTGCTCGCCGTCATCCACTAAGAATCTGAGGATGCTTCTGCGTCTACCCGGGCTGCGAACTCCTCCATGCCTGTGGCGATGTTCTCTTGTCGAGAGTCGTCATCTTCGGGGTTGTCAGGAGCGTCATACGGCCAAGACATGTACACGTTGGGGTCGATCACGAGGAACGCGGCCAGCGAGCTGCTCGGGACCGCTTCATAGTCGCGCACCTGCTCGTCTGACTGGTCCATGCCCATCCAGGCGATACCCGTGTTTTCTGGCAGGACAACCCAGCCTTGACCGCGGAACACCTCGGCGAGATCCGGTGGGACGCTGGCATGCACCTGAGCGAAACCGCGGGTGGTGAGGGCCGGTGCGAGAGTGTTGAGGAGTTCCCGGCACACCTGCGCGGATCCACCGGTGATCAGCAACTCGAAGACGGCGGTGCCGTGATCGCTGACGATTGCATCGTCGATGTCATCGTCGGTGGAGTCTTCGTCGAGCTGATTTTCGTCAACGTAGCTGTCCGGTTCGGTGACAAGAGCGCCGAGAAGCCGGCCGTCATCGGTTTCGGCGACGAGGGCCAAAGCCATGGACTCAATTTGGAGTTCGATGGTGTCGTCGAAATAGATCTCAGGCGCGTCATCGACTTCGGCCTGCGGGTGTTCAGCGAACAACGCGACGAAAGCGGTCCGATGCTTCTTATTGAGGCGTCGGACTCGGAAGCTCAGTTTCTCGCTCATGCTTGAGCCTCTCGACGATGTTCTGCGTGCTGTCATGCTCCGGTATCGGAACAATCGAATTTATCATGCGGGCCAGAGCAACATTGGCACTCAGCTCCACACCTCCTCGTCCTGACGCTCATCGTCAGGGGAGCATACTTCCGCTTCTATTTCTTGATCTCGTGCCGAGACGAAGAGTTTTCGCATGGCGCCAAGGTAGCCCGCTGCCAATGAACGTGGCTACTGTGGCGAGACGTTCGTCTTGCGATCCGAGCGGGGCGAGAAAAACAGAATCGAGACCGATCATGGGAAAACTCGACGGCAGGATCGCGCTGGTGACAGGCGGTTCCGTGGGTATGGGCGCGGCGGATGCGACGCTGCTGGCAGCAGAGGGAGCCCGGGTCATCGTGGCCGACATAGCCGATGACGCCGGACAGGCGCTGGCGGATTCGATTGGCGGCGTCTACCGACACCTCGACGTGGCAGACGAGGCGCAGTGGAAGCAGGTGGTGGCCGACGTCGACTCCACCGTCGGTCACATTGACATCCTCATCAACAACGCCGGAATCGTCGCATTCACGCCTGTTGCCACCACAGAGTTGGAGGAGTGGAACCGCGTCATCGGCATCAATCTGACCGGAGTCTTTCTGGGCATCCGCTCGGTCGCTGAATCAATGAAAGCTGCCGGCGGAGGGGTCATCGTCAACGTGTCGTCCACCGCGGGAATCATGGGCTACTCCAACCTGAGCGCCTACGTTGCCAGCAAGTGGGGAGTGCGCGGACTTACAAAAGCCGCGGCCCTGGATCTCGGCGCTGACAACATCCGCGTAGTCTCGGTGCACCCTGGCGGCATCCGTACACCGATGACCGCGGGTATGGAAAGTTTGGAGATGTACGCGGGGCAGCCGATCCCGCGCATTGGCGAGCCTGAGGAGGTGGCGAAGCTGATTCTGTACCTGGTCGCCGACGCAACCTACTCCACGGGCACCGAATTCATCGCCGACGGCGGTGCGACGGTTGGGCAAGTCCTGAACGTGTGAGCGTCAGGTCGCCGGTTTCGACCCCTGCGGAGTGACGACCACCTTGCCGAACGCACGCCCTTGTCAGAGGGCAGGGACGCCCATCCGGCGCCCGGTCAGCAGGCCAAGCGCAACGCCGATAGTCGCGACCCCAGAAGCGTGGGCACTGCTCCGCCAACGCATATAGCGGCCGTCCGGAGCAAGCGCCTACCGTGACTGAATAGTCCAACTCGACGATTTGCTGCTTCAGTCGCCTTGTCTCGGCCTGCGCGTCAGAAGCCGTTTCCGAAAGGATGGCACAACACGGTCGGGCAGATGATGGGATTTCGATGGGAAGTTTCTTTGGGATTTTCCATCTTCTCGGTATTGCGGTTTGCTCTCCGTGCCGCTTGGATGCTGGAGATGAACGGTTCTCATGTCCCGAGTCAATGACGCGCCGGTTGTGGCGGTTCCCGTCTCCCGCGCGACAGGGGTTATGGTCGCGGTGCTCCGCGTCGGTGTTGCACTGATGTGGATCCAGAATGTCGCCTGGAAGATCCCTCCGGACTTCGGCCGAGCACAGGAGAACGGACTTTACTTCTGGGCGAGCCAGGCGATCGCCCATCCTGTTCTACCGCCCTACTCCTCACTCGTCGAAGCCGTCATCCTGCCCAATATCGAGGTCTTCGGGTGGTTCACCCTCCTCGTCGAAGGCGGACTCGGGGCTTTTCTGCTCATCGGCCTCGCCACGCGTTTCTGGGCTGTCGTCGGCATCGGCCAGACCCTGGCAATCACGCTTTCAGTACTTTTCGCCCCGAACGAATGGCACTGGTCGTACTATCTCATGGCGCTCGCTCACCTCGCGATCTTCGCGACCGCAGCTGGGCGAAGCTATGGAATCGACGGTGTCCTTCGCCAGCAGTGGGTGCAATCCTCAGGGCGCGCGGCCCGACTGATGATGAGGCTGTCATGAGGCGATCACCAGCCGGCTCGAGCGCCTTCGACCGCGCTAGCGTCCTTCTCGGCCTGGCCTCACTTGTGTTTGCGGGCTTCGTGTTCGGCGCCCAGCTTCCGACCGAATTCGACTTCGTGCACATCGGGGCAACTGGTGCTGTCGTTCTACTTGTGAGTGGCACACTCGCCATCGCCGGCGGTGCCACTCGGCGCCCCGCGCTCTACGCTGCCGCCGGTGTTCTGCTGACCGTCGCCGCGCTCGTGCAACTCGCAGGGCTCGCGGCGTCTTTCAGGCCGCTGGGGGGCGACGCCTCTACCATGGCGGTCACCGGTGGTCTCGGCCTCGGGCTTCTCATGCTCGCCCGCGCTGTCCGTTCGCTCATTCGCACCCACGATTCCGACGAAAGGTAAGCCGTAATGGACCTGAATTCACGCGTTCAGCCCGTGCTCGACGTTGCACGAACTCACGCCCACGCAGTAGATGCGGATGGGCGTTTTCCACATGAGGCCATCGCGGCCCTGCGCGAGTCCGGTTTGCTCGGACTCACTCTGCCCACTGAGGTTGGTGGTCTTGGTGCGGGGCCACGCGAGCTTGTCGAGGTCATCAGCCAGCTTGCGGGAGCGTGCGGGTCGACCTCCATGATCTATCTGATGCATGTGAGCGCTTCCATGCCCGTCGCAGCCGCACCGCCAGCGGGGATGCCCGCACTCCTCGAGGATCTCGCCAGTGGTCGCTCTCTTGCCTCCCTCGCGTTCTCTGAAGCGGGTTCCCGCTCACACTTCTGGACTCCGGTGTCGCGCGCGACCTCGACGTCAGACGGAATGCATATTTCGGCGAAAAAGAGTTGGGTGACCTCCGCAGGCCACGCGGATGTCTACATCATCTCTACCGGGACTGCGGATGCCGAGACCGTCGACCTGTTCGCGGTCCCGGCAGATAGCCCGGGGCTCAGCGTTGACCGGCCGTGGAGCGGTATGGGATTGCGTGGGAACTCCTCGAGCCCGATGACCATCGACATGGATTCTTCCGAGGGATTCCGTCTCGGGACGGCCGGTAGCGGATTCGGGCTCATGATGAGTTCTGTTTTGCCGTGGTTCAATCTCGGCAACTCGGCTGTGTCTATCGGGCTCAGCCGTGCGGCCGTCGACGCAGCGGTGAGGCATACGGTGGGAACCCGGCTGGAGCATCTCGACCAAAGCCTGTCAGCGCTACCGACAATTCGGGCGCAGTTGGCGAAGATGTCAATCGATCTCGCGAATGCGAGCGCGTACCTTGATCGGGCCGCTGGTCGCGTGGCTGACCCGCAGGAGGATACCCCCCTATTCGTGCTCGGCAGCAAGGCATCATCGAACGATGCCGCACTGCGAATTACGGATGCCGCGATGCGCGTCTGCGGCGGTGCGGCGTTCTCGGAGCACCTGCAAATAGATCGGTACTTTCGCGATGCCCGCGCGGGCCACGTGATGGCTCCGACATCCGATGTGCTCTATGAGTTCTACGGCAGGGCGATCACTGGCCGCCCACTTTTCGACGCCCCGGAAACCGTCGCGGCACCCGCCGCCCAAACTCGTGACACTGCCTCTACGGGTGCTGCAGCGTGAGTGCGCCCCTGATCATCGGCTCCGTTGCGTACTCTCCCAATGTCGTACCCATCTGGGAAGGGATGCGAGACTACTTCGCCGAGACCTCAACGCCGATCGACTTCATGCTGTTCTCAAATTATGCGAGTCTGGTGGACTCCCTCATCACGGGAACAATCGATCTCGCGTGGAATACCAACCTGGCCTGGGTGCGCACTGTCGCCCAGACGGATGGAGCATGCCGTGCACTCGCGTCCCGGGATACGGACCTTGTGTTCCAGACGGTGTTCGTCGCCCGAGCAGGCAGCGGTTTCACCGGGCTGGAGAGTCTTCGTGGACGTCGACTTGCCCTGGGGTCACGCGATTCAGCGCAAGCCGCCATCCTTCCCGTGCATTTCCTGCGTGAGGCGGGGATCGGCGAAACGGATGTCGATCTCACTCGCATCAATAGCGATGTCGGGAAACACGGTGATACGGGCAGGAGCGAACTCGACGCCCTTCGCGCGGTGCTCGAGGATCGGGCGGATGCTGCGGCGATCGGCATCAACACGTGGCAAGCGATCGGTCGCGGTGAGCTCCTCCCCGGCGCGTTCGAGTCCTTCTGGATCTCCCCCGAGTACAGCCACTGCACCTTCACCGCCATGCCGTCGCTGACGATCGACCGGTCGGACGAGTGGGTGGCAAACCTATTCGCGATGGACTGGGAGAACCTCGAACATCAGCGAATCCTCGAGATGGAAGGCCTGCGGGCGTGGGTGTCGCCGAAACTTGACGGGTATGCCTCGCTCATCGCGGCCGTGCGGGAACAGAAAGTATCGGACCGATGGTGACCGCGAGCCCTCCGGTAGGCGCGGGCCTGCTCCTCGACCTGGTCGAGAACGTGAGCCGGGTGGCAACAGGCCGTACGGCTTCTGTCGACTTCGGGACATGCGATCGGGAGGCCGCCCTGGAACTCATCTCAGCGTGGTGCCTTTCGAGTGGGAATGAGATCGTCAGCATGGTGGGGTCGGCCATCACCGTGCTCCACGGCCGCTCGCCCGACCCGCTCGCCGGGCTCGATCCCGGTCAGCTCCCAGGATCCCGGGTCTGGGTATACACCAATTTCGATTGCAATCTGGCTTGCGACTATTGCTGCGTTCGGTCGTCTCCGAAGGCAGAGCGG
Source organism: Cryobacterium sandaracinum (assembly GCF_004403415.1). Taxonomy (NCBI): domain Bacteria; kingdom Bacillati; phylum Actinomycetota; class Actinomycetes; order Micrococcales; family Microbacteriaceae; genus Cryobacterium; species Cryobacterium sandaracinum. The sequence continues at coordinate 70,844 of NZ_SOGO01000022.1, read as the reverse complement.
AGAGCCATCGGAATGGATCGAGTCCGGCAGATCGCGCACGAGGCTGCAGATGCCGACGTCAAAGAGCTCATCCTCACCGGCGGAGAGCCGTTCTTGCTGAATGACCTCGACGAGTTGGTCAATGCCTGCACGAACAAACTGCCCACGACGTTGCTCACCAACGGCATGCTTTTTCACGGCAGGAGGCGCGAGCGCCTGCGTCGAATGGACCGCTCCCAGCTCGTGCTGCAGATCAGTCTCGACTCTGCCACATCCGAGATCCATGACAGCCACCGCGGCTCCGGGTCCTGGGCCAGGGCCGTCGCGGGCATCCAAATCGCACACGACGAGGGATTTCGAGTCAAGGTCGCAGCCACTTTGCCGGCCGACCAGATGCACGAACTCGCGCCGTTTCACGCCTTTCTCGATACTCTCGGTATCCTGCGGGACGACCAGGTAATCCGCGCACTCGCCCACCGCGGAGTCGCTGAATCCGGCATAGAACTGACCGTTGACTCGCTCATACCCGAGGTGACGATCACCGCCGACGGCGTTTACTGGCATCCCGTTGCCGCCGACCACGACGACCAATTCGTAACGGGAAACATCTTCCCGCTTGCAGATGCGATCGCTGAAGTGACCCGCCGATTCATCGCGCATCGCCGTTCCGCCAACGCAATCTCGGAATGGTTCCCCTGCGCGTGACCGTATCGGCTCGGCGAGCATCCGCGTGGTCTCGGTTCACCCGGGCGGCGAATTCAGGTGGTGTGTGCAACACCGGTTTGATTTGTTCGATTCGAGATTGGTGTGGCGAGGACTTCTGCGGGCGTTCGGTAGCCGTGGCGTGTGCGGGGCCGGCGGTTGAGCTCGGCGGCAACGTTCTCGAGGATCCCGGACCCTCCGGCCTCTGGTGAGACCCTCCGGCCTCTGCGGTCGCTGTGTTGCCCGCCCTTACCGCAACGCGGTGGCAACTTCCAAGCGCAACGATCCACGACCTTGAACGTAGAGTGCCTGGTAGATCGTCTCGTGTGACACCTGTATCTCCAGATTCTCCGTATGCTCGACTTTCAGTCGACCCGCAACCTGTTCCGGGCTGAACCGATCGGTGAGCATCACGGTGACCTGTTCCCGTAACGCTAATCCGTCCAGCTTCCGGGCTCTTGGCCGCCGAGCCCTTGCCCAGGTCTGCTCCTGCGCGAGCGAGGGCACGTAGCGGCCGGCGACCTGGTTGCTGGTCACCTCCCGACTGATCGTCGACGGCGCCCGGCCCAGTGCCGCTGCGATGCGACGCACCCCGTGACCCCGGGCGAGCTGGAATCCGATCTCTTCTCGCTCTCGCAACGATCAAAGTCCGACACGGGCGACACTGAAATCCTGAACCGGTGATGGCAGCACCTTCTGATGCTCGCTTAACCACCGATACCCAGTAGGACGCGATACCCCCTCCCAAAGCCCCGTCTTTCCGGTCCATCTTTCCAGTACAGAGGATGTCCATTCTCCCTGGAAAAGCTAGCCCCAGCGCCACGAGTGGCCTACCTTGGGGACGAGCGGAATGCCCCGGAGGCCAATTCGCTACCGCCGTATGTCGGCGGGCACCGCTATCGAGTAAGGAAGCTCACCGTGGCATACAACGTCGCCCAGAAACTCATCGCGTCGCACCTGGTCTCCGGGGAGATGGTGCCGGGGACCGAAATCGGCCTGCACATCGACCAGACCCTCACCCAGGACGCGACCGGGACCCTGGTCATGCTGGAGTTGGAGGCGCTGGGACTGGATCGCGCGCGCACGGATGTTTCCGTGCAGTACGTCGACCACAACCTGTTGCAGGCCGACAGCAAGAACGCGGAGGACCACGACTTTCTCCGCTCCGCCTGCCAACGGTTCGGCCTGTGGTTCTCGAAGGCCGGGAACGGGGTGTCGCACCCCACGCATATGCAGCGGTTCGGCATCCCCGGTAAGACGATGGTCGGCTCCGACAGCCACACCCCGGCCGCCGGCTCGCTGGGGATGCTGGCCATCGGCGTCGGCGGCACCGAGGTGGCCCTGGCCATAGCCGGCGAGCCCTTGTACATCAGGATGCCCGAAATCTGGGGCGTGAAGCTCACCGGACAACTGCCGCCGTGGACCAGTGCCAAAGACGTCATCCTCGAAATGCTGCGCCGGCACGGCGTCAAGGGCGGCGTCAACCGGATCATCGAATACTACGGCCCCGGCCTCGCCACCCTGACCGCGATGGATCGGCACGTGATCGCCAATATGGGCGCCGAACTGGGCGCGACCACCACCGTTTTCCCGGCCGACGCTCAGGTGCAAACCTTCCTGCGCGCCGAACAGCGCGAGCAGGATTTCACCGAACTGCTCGCGGACGAAGATGCAACCTACGACGTGACCGGGGAGATCGATTTGGCTTCTATCGTGCCGTTGATCGCGCTTCCCAGCTCGCCCGGCAACGTCGTGCCGGTGCGCGAAGTGGCGGGGCGCCCGGTGGGACAGGTCGTGATCGGGTCGTCCGCGAATCCGGGCCTGCGCGATTTCGCGATCGTGGCCGCGATCACGAAGGGGCGGCAGTCATTCCCCGGCCTGTCCCTCGACGTGAATCCCAGCTCCCGGCAGATTCTGCAGGACATGACCATCATGGGGGCCACCCTGGATCTGATCGGGGCGGGGGCTCGACTGCATCAGTCCGGCTGTATGGGCTGCATCGGCATGGGCCAGGCCCCAGCGAATGGCAGCATCAGCCTGCGCACGATGCCGCGCAACTTTCCCGGCCGCTCGGGCACCCAGGAAGACTCGGTCTACTTATGTTCGCCGGAGACGGGGGCCGCCGCCGCGCTGACGGGACAGATCACCGATCCGCGGGACCTGCCCGGGCTCTTCGGCTTGGAATATCCCCAGATCACACTTCCGGCGGTGTCGCGCGTGAACCTGGCGATGCTCGAGAAGCCCTTACCGCCGGAGGAATCCATAGCGGTGCACCTGGTCAAGGGCGAAAACATCTCCTCGTTGCCGGTCTTCGGACCGCTCTCCGAGCACATCGAGGCACCTGTCGCCCTGATCGTGGGCGATGACATTTCGACGGATGAGATCCTGCCGGCGGGTGCGCGCGTGCTCCCTTTCCGCAGCAACGTCCCCAAGCTCGCCGAATTCACCTTCGACCAAGTCGACCCGACCTACCCGACTCGCGCTGCCCAAACCCGAGATACGACCGGCCACATGATCGTCGCCGGTGCCAACTATGGGCAGGGCTCCTCTAGGGAGCACGCCGCGATCACCCCGCGCTTCCTAGGATTAAGGGTGGTGCTGGCGGTCTCGTTCGCACGCATCCACTGGCAGAACCTGGCCAACTTCGGCGCACTGGCGCTCCAGTTCGCGGATGCGGCCGATCACGATCGCATCGCGCAGGATGACGTGCTCGTGCTCGACGGGATTCGTGAGGCGCTCTCGAACGGAACGGAGATCCTCGTGCGCAACATAACCCGTGATGAGATCTACTCCGTGCGCCACGAACTCTCGACCCGGCAGATCGAGATGCTCCTCGTCGGTGGCCTCATCCCGTGGCTGCGCACCCGGAGCGCGCGCGGAGCCGCCGTTCCTGAGGAAACCAAATAGGCCCGCGCAGTGTCATTTTGCGGCAAATTTTCATTCTGTGACGGTAACCGCCCCCAGTGCCCGACCGATCTCAATATCGCATGTGACGGTGAATACCAGACCAGCCACGAGGGCGCGTCCGTCGCCGGTGATGCCGGCCGGGGACAGTCGCTCATCGTCTGGGCCTTCACTGAAGGTCGCGCCGCAGCAGCAGCCGTCGATCGTTTCTTGGAGGTGAGACGCAGCTGCCCTCCCCAAGCCAACGGACCACCCCTTCGCCATCTAATTGACCTTCAACCCAACCGCGGCACTATGCGCCTAGACCGCGCGGAAAACGGAGATCAACAAGCATGAGATCCTCGAAAATCAGCAGACTCAACGCGCTGGCAGCGTGGCCGGCTGGGAACTGAGAACGGGCGGCACCGACCAGCCACGCGCGGCAATCACAGCACCGTTGACACGCGCACAGCGGTAGCGGAGCATGAGGGAAATGGAAGTTGAGAACGACATGCAAAAGAAGTCGCTCACCGCACTCGTGCGCCACCATCTCAATCACGCACGGGACGCATCCAGCGGTCGCAGCGCGGAGACCGTTTACGGCGGCCACGTGCACGTCCTCCGGCAAACGCTGATCGCGCTCCGTGCCGGGCGACGCCTTGGAGAACACGACAACCTGGCTGAAGCAACCGTGCAGGTCCTCGAGGGGCGGGTCGTTCTCACCTCGGGTGGCGCATCGTGGTCTGGATGGCGCGGGGACCTGATCACGATGCCGCCGGGCCGCAACTCGCTGGAGGCTGTCGAAGACGCGGTCATCCTGCTCACCGTGGCGAAGCTCATCGCTCCGGCGCGGCGTCCTCCGCCGATTGCACTCGGCAAGCCGACGGCAGATGGGGGCCGTGACGGGACGACCGAGGGGACGGACACCATCGTGCTCGACGCCCGCACCATCCCGCACGCCATCCGGCACGCGGCCGTCTTCGGCGCGCTCGACGCCGTTGTGCCGGGGTTCGCCCTGGACGTGATCGAACCGCACGACCCCCAACGGATGCTGGCGGAACTTCAGCAGAGCCAGCCAAACACTTTCGACGTGAGCTACATCGAACGAGGTCCGGAGCTCTGGCGGGTGCGTTTCAGCCGCGCTTAACCGACAGAGCCGACCGGTGAATTCGGGGAAGTTGTTGGTGGCCAGGAGGCGTTCGATCTCTTGGCGGCCGTCATCGCGCCAAGTGATTCCGTTCCACTCCAAATATTTCCTCACCTTGGCCGCCAGAATCGTCAACAGTACGCGGCACGCTGAGGAGCAACCAAACCACCTGCATTTCCAGTCAGGAGAACCGAATTCCCGTGGAGTAAACGCGATGGGGAGACCATCCCTGCGGATGATCTCACCGGAAACCGTGTGAATAGCGACTAGCTGAAGGAATCTCCACAGGCGCAACTGCTGCCCGCGTTCAACAGTGGAGACCCAGGCAGATCAGTCACCAGCTGCGGATCGATTTCCCGGGACAGCCCGAGATGGACGTCGTGCACGAAAGTATCTATCGGGCTCTGTATTCGCCGCACGCAAACGGGCTGTCCCGGGGAATGGCCCGTCACCTCCGAACCGGGCGCCGCGGGCGTCCGACCCACCGTCACACGGCGAAACGGCGTTCGAGGTTCTCCGGCCCGCTGCTGGGCGAGCGCCCCGTTGAGGTCGACACCCGACTGGTTCCCGGCCATTCGGAAGGCTCCCTGATCCCAGGTCGTCGAACGGCGCAGCCTGCGTCGCGACGGCCACCGACAGCCCCGCGTCCACCCCCTCCCAAAGCGACAAACGAACGCTCAAAGGCGACAACGGTCGAGCCATCAACAACACCCCACAGAACTCAGTGTGTTGCGCTCACCACCTGAACTCGCCGACGACCTCATTGGCGTGATGTCCACCTTGCGGACGGCACGCCCTTCTCGGGTCATCATTGTCGACGTAGCGTAGGCGGGTAATTCCCGGCGGCACGGCCGACAAGCTGCACGACCCCCTCGTGCAATTAGTCGCGTCGCTGGCCGCCAGGGTTACCTGCATCTGGGGTCAGGAAGACGATGTGGAGCGCTCCTGCTTATGGGAGGACATGCCCAGCGGTCGTGAAGAGGCGGTACCACTCCTCACGGCTGAGCGGAATTTCGGACCCTGCGGCAGACTCCACCACTCGCGCGGGCTTGGTCGTCCCCAGGACCACCTGAATGTTGGCCGGGTGCCTGGTGATCCAGGCGACCGCGATCCCCGTCGGCGTGACCCCGTGGGCGGCGGCGATGTCATCGAGGGCGTCATTGAGCGGGCCGTAATTCTCCCGGTCGCCCACGAACACGCCGTCGAAGATGCCGCTCTGGAACGGCGACCAGGCCTGCAGGGTGATGTCGTTCAGTCTGCTGTACTCGAGGAGCCCGTTGTCGCGGTCAATCGACTGGTCCAGCCCTGCCATGTTGGCAGCAACTCCCTGCGCGATCAACGGCGCGTGGGTGATGCTCAGCTGCACCTGGTTGAAGGCCAGCGGCTGGTTGACCGAACGCTTCAGCAGTTCGATCACCCCGGGCGTCTGGTTGGAGACACCAAAGTTGCGCACCTTTCCCGCGGCGTGCAGCGCGTCGAACGCCGCAGCAACATCCTCGGGCTCGACCAGAGTGTCCGGACGGTGCAGCAGCAAGATATCCAGGTAGTCGATGTTCAGCGCCGCGAGAGACTCGTCGACCGAGCGGAGGATGTGCTCCTTGGAGAAATCGAAAAAGCCCTGACGGATGCCGACCTTTGACTGAATGATGACCGCCTCACGCTCTGCGTCCGTGAACGTGACCGCGTCACCGAACCGCTTTTCGCAGCCGTGCGCGCCACCGTAGATATCGGCGTGATCAAAGAAATTGATGCCGGCATCCCGCGCGGTGCCGACGAGAGCGCGGATCTCCTCATCGTCCATGTCCGAGATCCTCATCATCCCGAGAATGACATTGGATGCCTGCAGATTCGTACGTGGAGGGTTGTATATCTTCATCAGACCATCCTGCCCTACTTCGAATTTCTGCCAGCTCGCGCTCAAAGACTGTTGGAGAGTTTTCGCGCGCCACACTTACGTGGTCAGCCGGTGGCCGCGATCGGAAAACCAAAAATGAAGGGGAAGCCTTGGACCGAGTGCATTTTGCTCCGGCGGGTGGGGTGGCGACTGGCACCGGTAAAGGGTCAGAGCGAAGTTCGGGATTCACCAAAGGTCTCGGGAACTCTTGATTTTTTTCGCGACTCGACGCCCGAATGGAGCCAGATACCCGTGTGATCAGCCTCGCCGAAAGCGCCGAATCGTCCACCATAGACTCCGTCGACGCAGCCCTGCACCTCATCCTCTCGCCCAACACGGGCCGGCACCACATCGTCAAGAACCGCGCTACCAACTACGTGGGCTGGCGCTGTTATCACGTGCATACCTAGAAGTGCTACTGGCCACACGTGAACGACTCCTGGCGGCCACACCTCTGCTGATGCTTCTGCAGATTGTTCTACTTCCCATCTACCTGCTGCTGTTCGCCGGCCCGAACACCTCTCGATGATCGAGATCGAGCCGTTCCTCGGGGCGTTCCTCGTCTTGCTCGTGATTTCCCTGTTGGTTGCGGTCACGGTTCAATGGGTTGGCCGTCGGCACCGGTTCGGCCGGGCAATCGAAGCTGAGCAGATCCCAGATCGCGGCGGTGGGCACCCGGATTGCCTCGCTTCTGCTGGTGGTGGTGCTGTACATCGCGTTCCCGGTCATCATGGTCGTCGTCGGGTTGTCAGCGAATCGACTCGCACGCCTGGACGTGCCGGCGACTCGTGCGCTCGTCTTCAGCGGGTCCGTCCGCAATTCCCTGGTGGTGCTCCCTCTGGCACTTGCGCTACCGGAGTCCTTGTCCGTGGCCGCACTGGCCGTGGTGACCCAGACCCTCGTGGAGCTGGTCGGCATGGTGATCCATGTGCGTCTCGTACCTCGGCTCACCGGGCGTGCACGCCGTCTGTCGGGCCGGTGACGGCCGCGTCACGTCTACTCCAGGCACGGCCCGTCGCGGAGGTGGACCCGTGCGCCCCAATCATCGATCGCGTGCCACAGCCCGTTCGGCTCTGCCACCCGGTCGATGTCGGTGCGGGCGTTCCAGAACGGTCCACCCTCCACGATCAGGCACTGCCCCGCATCAACCCGCACCTCACTCACAGTCCCGAACAGCAGCACCCGCTCCCTCGGTTGCACCGTCACGGTGCCCACGTCGGCTGTGCCACCTGCCGCCTGAATGTCCATCGGGATCTGTCCGGCGTTGCGCAGCGTTCCGCAGCCGGGGACGGGTCCCCCGCAGGTGTTCGACCCGGGGATGACGAGCGAGACGGCGAGCACACCGGCCACGGCCAGCAGCGGCAGCCCGAACAGGGCGAACGTTCGGCCTCGGTGGCCCCGGGCCGTGCCCGGGTCACGGGCACGGACCGCTGTGCGGTCCCGATCAGCCATCAGAATGGCTCACTTCGGGCCGCGGTGATGTGGGTTCTGCTCCGGAACATCGTTCGCGGAGTTCTTGCGCACGGCGCGCCGCCGGAACGCTTTGTCGACCTCCATGATCACGAGAAGACCCAGCGCCAGAAGAACGCCGACCGCCAGTTCGGCCGCGCTCAGAGGTACGGTGCCGAAGATTTCCTGGGCGAACGGCAGGTAGACCACGGCGAGTTGCAGGACGAGCGCGACCAGAATCATACTCACCAGAACCCTGTTGCCGCGCAGCCCCGTTCGCCAGACCGGCTCGACGAACGAACGGCTGGCGAGGGCTCGCGCGAGTTGGATGAAGGCGAGGCTCGTGAACACGATTGTCGCTAGGAGGGCCTCGGCTTCGGGAGTGATCGAGCCGCTGTCGCCGCCCGCGCTGTACCAAACGACCCAACCTACTGCGATCAGCGCCCCCCCGATCACCGGACCCAGCCAAGCGATCTGAGTCCCGATGCCGCGACTGAGGATGCTTTCGGTCGGCTTGAAGGGAGGCCGTCGCATCGTGTCCCGCTCGGCCCGCTCGACGCCCATCCCGAGCCCCAAGAGGCCATCCGTGAGCAGGTTGGACCACAGAATCATGATCGGGAGAAGATACAGCGGCAGTCCGAAGAGCGGCGGGATTGCCACGATCAGCACTTTCGCGAAGTTGCCTGAAATCGAGAAGCCCACGAAACGGCGCACGTTGTCGTAGACGACCCGCCCCTCCTCAACCGCGGCCACGATAGTGGCGAAGTTATCGTCGAGCAGAACGACCTCGGCGGCCTCTTTGGCGACATCCGTTCCTGATCCCATAGCCACACCGATGTCGGCCTTCTTTAGTGCCGGCGCGTCATTCACCCCGTCACCGGTCATCGCCACGATTTCGCCGTTGGCCTGCAGCGCCTCGACGATGCGCAATTTGTGCTCGGGAGACACTCGCGCGAAAACGGAGGTGGTGCGCACTGCGATGCGCAATGTCTCGCTGTCCATCTGCTCGAGCTCGCGCCCGGTCAGGGTGAGGCCGTCCGGTTCGGCGATGCCGAGATCGACGGCGATGGCACGCGCCGTGCGGGGGTGGTCGCCGGTGATCATGATGGGGCGTATTCCTGCCGTCGCGCAGCGCGCGATGGCATCCCGAGCTTCCGAGCGGGGAGGATCAACCATCCCGATCAGCCCGAGCAGCACGAGACTCTGCTCGGCCTCCTCCCCCTTCCCCGACGGTGGGAGTTCCTCGAGGCCGCGTGCGGCGACGGCAAGCACTCGGAGGCCTTTTTCGGTCATCTGCTCGATGGAGGCGCTGAACCGAGTTCGAGCTGCGTCGTCCAGCGGGCGGACACGCCCGTTCTGAACGATCCGGTTGCAGTGCTCTGGGATACCATCTCCGGCACCTTTGACGAGGGCGAGGAAGGGAGCACCCTCTGCAACCGTCATCAGCGTGTCAAGAAGACGGGAACCACCCTCAGGGGTGCGGTGCAGTGTCGTCATGCGTTTTCGGGTCGAGTCGAAAGGCACTTCGCCCACTCGCGGTAGTCCCGAGTCGAGATCTTCCTTGCTCATGCTGAACCGATCCGCCGCGAGCACGAGGGCGCCCTCGGTCGGATCGCCGACGGCTTCAGGATGTTCAGATCGCCGGTCCAGGACCGCGTCGTTGCAGAGGGCTGCGGCAGCGAGCAGAACCTGACCGTCATCATTGAGTTCGGGGGTCGCGCCCGCTGCGAGGTCGAAGCTGTCGCGCGGCGTCTCGAGCACAGTCACGGTCATCCGGTTCTCGGTCAGCGTGCCTGTCTTGTCCGAGCAGATGACGGTGACGGAGCCGAGAGTCTCCACCGCGGCAAGCCGCCGCACCAGCGCCCGGCGGACGAGCATCCGTTGGGCGCCGAGGGCCAGCGTGAAGGTCAGCACAGCCGGCAGACCCTCGGGGACGATTGCCACGGCGAGCGAGACCGCGGTGAGGAGAATGAGCGAGGTCTCCTCCCCGCGGAGAAGGCCGGTCAGGAAAACGAGAATGGCGACTGCGACGGCAACGGCGGCGAGAAGCTTCGCCAGCTTGTCGAGGCGTTTCTGCAGAAGCGTTCTCTCCTGCGGGACTTCCTGGATCAGGTTGGCGATGCGTCCGAGTTCGGTGGCCATGCCCGTTTCGACGACGATGGCAGACCCTCGCCCGTAGGTTACGGAGGTGCCCAGGAAGGCCAGATTGGTGCGGTCTCCGAGAGGAATGTCGGTGCCCGGAATCGGGTCAGTGGTCTTGTCGACCGGTTCGGATTCCCCCGTCAGCGCGGCTTCCTGGGTGCGCAGATTGATGCTTTCGACGATGCGCACATCGGCCGGAATCACGGATCCGGTCTCCAAGCGCACGAGATCGCCGGGCACGAGTTCGCGCGCCGATAGCTCACGGACCTGGCCGTCACGCACGACGCGCACGGTTGGCGCTGCCATTTGTTTCAGCGCGGCGATCGCCTTCTGCGCACGGTACTCCTGCACGACCCCGAGAACAACGAACAGAACGACAATGGCGATGATGGCTGTGGCGTCGATGGCCTTGCCCAGGGCCGCAGCCAAACCGGCGGCCACGACCAGGATCACGATCAGGATGGATGACACCTGTTCCCACAGAATGTTCCACACCGACCGACCGGCGCGCTCCTCGAGTTCGTTGTAGCCGGACTCCTCCAGGCGATGAACGGCGATCTTCTCGTCAAGGCCCCAAGTCGCATTCGTCTGCAATCCGGTTATGACGACCGCGACTTCCTGGTCGTGCCAGGCGACCGTTTTGCCCACAACAGTGCTCATGATGTCTCCGCCATTTCATCCTTGTAGTGGTGGTAGCGCGCGAGAATATCCGGTTTGACCCGCTTGAGTTCAGCCGCAGGAAAGCGAGCGAGTAGCTCCCACGCACGGTCGAGAGTCTCGACGAGCGTGCGTGACACACCGGACTGGCCGACAAAACGCTGCTCGAAGTCCTCGGCGAAGGCCAGAAACCGCCGATCCTCTTCCGAAAGGGCCGACTCGCCGACGATCGAGCAGAGTTGGCGCAGTTCCCGACCTCTCGCAAAGCAGGCATAAAGCTGGTCGGCGACCGCTGAGTGATCTTCCCGGGTGCGCCCCGCACCGATGCCAGCGTTCATGAGCCGGCTCAGCGAGGGCAGAACGTCAATGGGCGGGCTGATGCCTCGCCGATGGAGATCCCGCGACAGCACGATTTGTCCCTCGGTGATGTAGCCCGTCAGATCGGGAATGGGGTGACTGATATCGTCGTCGGGCATCGAGAGGATCATCAGCTGGGTAACCGATCCCCGGCGGCCACGCACTCGCCCGGCACGCTCGAACAACGACGCAAGGTCGGTGTACATGTATCCCGGATAGCCCCGCCGACCCGGAATCTCCTCACGAGCCGCGGCCACCTCACGAAGCGCCTCGCAGTAGTTGGTGATATCGGTGAGGATAACAAGCACATGGCGGTCTTCCTCCCACGCGAGGTACTCGGCGGCCGTCAGCGCAGCTCGGGGTGTGAGCAGGCGTTCGACCGTCGGGTCGTCGGCGAGGTTCAGAAAGAGCACCGTCCTTTCGAGTGCGGCGCTGTCGGCGAACTGACCACGGAAGTAGGCAGCCTCGCGTTGCGTGACCCCCATCGCTGCGAAGACGACCACGAAGTCCTCGTCGCTTCCGAGCACCCGCGCACTCGCGGCAATTTGCACCGCCAATTCGTTGGCGGGCAGGCCGAAGCCGGAGAAGATCGGAAGTTTCTGACCGCGCACCAGAGTGTTCAGGCCATCAATCGCCGAGATGCCGGTCTCGATGAACTCGGAGGGGTGATCTCGCGCGACCGGGTTCATCGGCGCCCCATTCACGTCGCGCTCGGCTACCGCCAGCAGCGGGGGGCCGCCGTCGATCGGTACGCCGGCACCGTCGAGGATCCGCCCGATGAGGCCGGGTCCGACAGGCAGTCGGGCGAAAGCACCACGGGTGCGGACGACAGTCCCCTGACGGTCAAGACCGCGGGTACCCTCAAGCACCTGCACGGTCATCTTGTCGCCGCTTACCTCGAGCACTCGACCCCGTCGGACGTCTCCGTCGGGCGCGATGACGTCAACCAGTTCGTCGTAGCCGACGCCCTGCGCCTGCTCGGCGATGAGCAGCGGGCCGGACACATAGGTGACCGTTCGGTGGTCGATGGAGAGCTTCGGGGCGGGGCCGGCTTCGGGCACTGTGGATTTCATCGGAGTTCCTCAAGTTGGGTACGGATGCGAGCGGTCAGATCATTCGAGAGCTGAGCCATTTCGGCTTCGGGCCAGGCGCGCATGCGCCCGATCTCGAGCAGCGTTGGAACGGCCGACGCGGTGTCCGGCGCCACCCCGCGTTCGACTGCCGTCGCCAGTGCATCGTGCGCTGCGTGAATTGCGGTGAGCATCGTGTGCTGCTTGGCGAGCGAACAGGATGCGTCGCCCTCGTCGAACGCGGACTGTTGCAGAAAATCCTCTCGGAGCAGCCGCCCGATGGTGAGAACCACGCGCTGTGGCGCCGCAAGCGCGTCTGCTCCGAGGAGCTGCACGATTTCCAGCAGTGATGTCTCGCGTTGCAGCATGTCCAGCGCCCACGCCCGCAACACTGGCCAGTCCGCGGAGACCTCGTCGGCGAACCATCCGTCGAGCTGGTAGAGGGTGTAGCTGCGAGTCCAGTTGATCGACGGAAAATGACGACGCCTCGCCAGCGCGGTGTCAAGGGCCCAGAATGTCCCGGCCAATCTCAGACTGTGCTGGGTGATGGGTTCCGAGAAGTCTCCGCCAGCCGGGGAGACCGCACCGATGACGGTGACTGAACCTGTCCGATTCTCATCACCGAGGCAGCGGACGGCGCCGGCCCGTTCGTAGAATTCAGCCAGGCGGGTGGCGAGGTAGGCCGGGTAGCCCTCCTCCGCCGGCATCTCTTCCAAGCGGCTCGACACCTCCCTCAGCGCCTCCCCCCAGCGGCTGGTGCTGTCGGCCATCAGCGCAACATGCAGGCCCTGGTCGCGGAAGAACTCCGCAATGGTGATCCCGGTGTAGATGCTCGCTTCACGGGCGGCCACAGGCATATTCGACGTATTCGCGATCAGCACCGTTCGCTGCATCAGCGACGTCCCCGTGCGTGGGTCGACGAGCGCCGGAAACTCCTCGAGCACCTCTGCCAGCTCGTTGCCGCGTTCCCCGCAGCCGATGTAGATGACAACATCCGCCGTCGACCACTTTGCGAGCGACTGTTCGAGCACGGTTTTGCCCGTGCCGAACCCTCCCGGGATCGCCGCTGCGCCACCCCGAGCGATGGGGAAAAGAGTGTCGATGACGCGTTGGCCGGTCACAAGGGGCACCTCGAGAGCGAGTCGCTGCGAGGCCGGCCGAGCCTGGCGCACGGGCCAGTACTGCAGCATCGCCACTTCCTCGTCGCCGACCGTTGCGACCGGTTCGCTGACTCGCAGGAGGCCGGTGCGCAGGTTGCGAACGATTCCGCTCACTCTCGGCGGCACCAGAACACGGTGCGCCATCGCCGCATCCGGCACGGTTCCGAGCAGGTCGCCCGGCCCCACCTGGTCACCCTCGCGAACCGCCGGCGAGAAGTCCCACCTGCGCTCGCGATCCAACGCTGTTGCGCGGGCCCCGCGCGCGATGGTCGCGACGGCATACGGGTCGTCGCCGCGCCTGGCGAGCTCCCTCAGCGGTCGTTGCGTCCCATCGAGGATCTGGCCCAGCAGCCCCGGCCCCAGCTCGACCTGGAGCGGCTGGCCGGTATTCACGACAGGTTCGCCGACCGCGAGGCCCGCGGTGTCCTCGTACACCTGGATGACGCAGCGTTTGCCGTCGATCCGGATCACCTCGCCGGGGAGTTGGGCCGTGCCGACTAGCACGACATCGTAGAGCCGGGCGTGGAGGCCTATCGCCTCGGCCACGGGGCCGGCGACCCGCCATAGGGTTCCGGCGTCGGTCAGGGTTTGTGTGTTCATTACCGGCCTTCTGAGTCGAATGTGATTTCGTAACCGACTGCCTGCCACAGCCGTTGGAGGAGTTGTTCTCGCCGTCCGGAGTCGCCGTGCGGACGCTCCCCGGAGGGGAGTGCGACAACGAGTGGGGGCAGGGTTCTTTCGATACGCCGGAGTAGCGGCGGGTCGAGGGACGTGTAAAACGGTTCATGCACCGCGATCACGCCCACCTCCACGCCCTCGTCGAGGAGTTCGCGGAGTCTCGTACCTGCCGCCTCGGCATCGGCGACGACCATCACATCAGCACCGGCCAGGCGGTACCCGACGGCCAGTTCATCGACCGTCATTACCAGCAAGCGAGAACGCGCATCCGCTGTCACGCTCATCATCGTCGGGCCTTCGGCAAGAGAAGCTGCCCATCGAGGTCACCCGGAGAAGTCCCCAGAGCAGCGCCCTGGGCCAACACCCGGAGATTCCGCGTCTCCAGTGCCAACTCGGCGACGTAAGCGATCGGAATGGCGATACCCGAGGGATCTCCGCGGCGAAACAGCGAGATCTCGTTCAGCACCCGCTGCTGCTCCAAAGCGCGCTGAGTCCTCGCGACGTCGCCGTCGCGCGACCAGGCCTCAAGCGGGCTGTCAAGGTAGCGGGCCGACGCGGAAAGAAGTGCAGCAGCCTCGGTGTCTTCGGCCTGCCTCAACGCCGATTCCAGTGTGGAGGTGACGATTCCGCCACCGGGTAGCCAGGGTGCGACGTCGGGCAGCTTGGACATTTCGCGACGGGACAGTGCGGAACGAAGTCGCAGCAGCGCGATCACGTTGGTTTCGTCGACGCTGCGCGCAAGCGAGGCGCGGAGGTCGACGGCCTCTCTGCCAAGGTCATCAAGTTCGCCGACAACCCATCCCGTGTGGGCTGCAGTGATTGTGCTCTCAAATTGGCCGAGGTTGCCATCACGTTCGTAGGTGGCAAAGGCGTCCACGGTGGCGCGCGCTGTGACGACGTCGGGCAGCTCCCAGCCCGCCAGCAGCGAGACAACAGCAGCCGGCTCGTGTTGGCGAACCATTTCACGGACCAGGAGGTCGGTGAAGGCGCCCACGGGGATGATCTCGTCGAGCACCTGCTCTTCGTCTGCGCTTCGCAGAGCACCACGCAGCAGCACGAGCAGATTGTGTAAGTCGAATCGGGCCAGCAGGAGGTCGACCAGGTGTAGCGCAGTTTCACTGTAGAACCCGCGCATCGACTCGAGTTCGCGGGCTTCGTGCCCTCGAAGTGCGGCGTTCAAAAGCCGCACGCCGCCGCCGCGGGCAAGTGCAGCTTCGGCCTCGGCTCGGAGCGCCGTCGAGGCGAGCGCACCCAGAAGGCCGTCGACGTCGCGTCCCATCAGTTCGGAGAGCTGCTTCTCCCCCATGCGATCAAGCCGCCGGACCCGGAGCCGGGTGTTTCCGTACTCGAAGCGGGGACGCACCCGCAGGATCGCCATCAGCTGCTTTCGCTTCCCGCAGTGACGATGGTTCGTGCATAGAGCATCCGAAGGCAGGGTTCGGCATCGACCAGGCGCTGTTCCAGAGTGTTGATCACAGTGCGGCCATCGGGATCGACCGCGTGGATCCCACCCCAGGTCGATAGTGACGCTTCAAGCGTCACGGGGGGAACGGTGCTCGCCAGCAGCTCCTGAGCAGTGATCGCATCGCGGGGATCCACCCGGATCAGCACGGTGCCAGGGAGTGCCGCGATCGCACCCTGGATGAGCTCGCCCAATAGCCGCGGGTACGCCGGTGAGTGCCGGGCTGACCTCAATTCCTCCGCGAGGTCCGCCCGCAGCGCGAGATAGGCCTCTTCGCGAGCAAGACGGACTTGGCGGACGGCGGCAAGACGGGCGGCTGCTATTCGCCGGCCGGCATCGACCTGGGATTCGGCCGTGGCCCGCAGTTCGAGCTCACGCTCAAGCGCGTGCGCCCTGATGGAAGCCTCAGCGACCGTGGCGTCCGCCTCAGCTCGCAGCGCTCGCAGGTCCGCCGCGATCTCGTCGTCGGCTTCGGCCTGGATGGCCTGAAGCAGGTCTGTGAGCGGCATCAGGCCGGCAGCAGGAGGATCGCCATAGCAGCCACGGCGAAACCAAGGATGACCAGGGTCTCCGGGATCGCGACCAGCAGAATGGCCCTGCCGGCGAGTTCCGGCTTCTCGGCGATGGCACCCATGGCTGCCGCGCCGATTCGGGCTTGAGCCAGCCCGGTTGCCAGCGCCGAGATGCCTACTGCGAGGGCCGCGCCGATTGCGATGAGTCCGATTCCAATGTCCATTTTTTTCTCCTGGGTTATGAGTGTGATTTTCCGAACGGGATGAAGGCTTGACCGCCGCCAATAAAGAACTTCGAGAAGAACTCGACGTAATGAAGTCGTAGCGCTTGGATCATGGGGCTGAAACCTGCGAGAGCGAGGTTGAGTACGTGAAAGAACGTCGCGACGATGATGCCGAGCCAGAGCGGGCCCACGGTGGCGAGCTCGTTGGCGACGATGGCGAGGTATACCGACGCAAGGCCGACGGCGGCCAGCCGCAGATAGGAGAGGATGTTCCCAATCGCGCCGAGCAGCTCCAGCGGCGCCATCATCAGCCCGAGAGTGCCGTGGAGCGACATCACGAGGACCAGGCCGACCACGGTCAGGGCTATTGCCGGCGACATGAATCCCGGCGGC
The DNA here is from genome assembly GCF_004403415.1 of Cryobacterium sandaracinum. Lineage (NCBI taxonomy): Bacteria > Bacillati > Actinomycetota > Actinomycetes > Micrococcales > Microbacteriaceae > Cryobacterium > Cryobacterium sandaracinum. The sequence continues at coordinate 54,135 of NZ_SOGO01000022.1, read as the reverse complement.
AGGGCGCCTGCCGCAAAACCGGCCAGACCCAACATCCCGCACAGGAAAGCGAACGTTCCCACCCGATCGAGAAGGTGACGGTGCGCGCGGTCCCGCCACGATTGCCACATGCCGAGGACAACGCCGAGCAGTACGTGCGCAGCCCCGATCGCCAGTGCGAACAGCAGGAGCGGCTGCAATGCGTTTGCGTCGCCGCGGTAGAACCACAGCGAGAAGTCACCGAAGAGGTTTTTACCGAGATTGCCCAAAGCCTCTCCGAAGAGGAAACCGAAGATGATCGCCCAGATCGCACCGAACACCAGAACGCTGCACAAGTCGGCGATACCGGGGGAAATCCTGCCAAATTTCCGGCGAGCCCAGAGGCCGACGAGAAGAAGAGCCGTGCCGTACACCACATCGCCGACCATCACGCCGAACATCAACGGCAGGAAAAGCGCCATCAGCCCGGTGGGGTCCAGACTGGCGGCACGGGGGTTGTCCAAAAAGCGGGTCAGAAGTCCGAACGGGCGCGCCACCCGGCGCTCCTTCATCAGCACCGGTGTGCTGTGGGCACGTTCGTCGTGAGGTAGTTCCTCGATTGCGAGCGGACCCATCGAGAGAGCGGCGAGTGCCTCGTGGAAACGAGCCACGTGTGGGCGCGGAACCCAGCCGACGACGGCGAATGCGCGGTCGGTTACCCCGGCCCTGGCGGCGGCGGCGAGTTGTTCGAGTTCCGCGCGAGCGCCCGCAAGCGTGACGTGCCATGCCTCCACGTGCGGGCCGATGAGCTCCTCCAGCACCTGATGCGCGTCAGCGAGCTCCCGCGGAAGGGCATCCAGCCGCGTACGCATCCCTGCCAGAGCTCCGAAGAGAGACTGCCCGGAGTAGGCGCTTGGGAGGGGCAGGTGCCGAACGTGTTCCTGCCCCAGGAGGGCGTGCAGGCGTGCGCTGTCGCTGTGTGAGAAGACGAGCAAACAGCCGATCGCATCCGTGCCGACCCGGGCCGAGGTGAGATCGAAGCGCACTCCGAACACCTCGGTCAGTTCGCGCCGTAACGTGTCGACCAATGTGTCATCCGACGTATTCAGTACCAGAGCCGCGGTGTCCAGCCCGAGTTTCTGTAACTCGTATTCGGGGAGGGCCGCAAGCTCTGGCACCAGTCTCGCCAGTTGCTCCAGCGGGTGCAGGTACCTGGGCAGCACCGCCAGCTCATCCGTGAGCGAATCAAGATGTTGGGCGGCTCCCTGTACCAGAATGCTGATGCGGTCGAGCTCGGCCTCGACGTCGGCCAGGTCGACAGCACCGCTGACGGGATCCGGGTCCCCACGGAGACGAGAGTCACCTCGATCATCGCTGCCGACGAGTGAGAGCAGTGCGTCGAGGCGGGCGACGAGGAGTTCAAGACGCGCCTGCGTGAGGGAGTTGGCGTCATTCAAACCGGCGGCATCGACATCGAGCGCCGGATCGCGGGCAACGTCGACCAATTGCATGCCCTGGAGACGGTAGATACCTTCGAGAACCGCGCTCAGTTCTTCGCGACGGCCCGCGATTTGCAACTTGGCCATGGGGATCAGCATCGGCTAGGCATCCGAACGGTCGAAAGTCTCGGGAGCGGCTACTGCCCGCATCTCGGCGAGCAGGGCGGCTCGCTCGGTGGTCAGCCACAGGTGCAGTGCAGCGATCTCGGCGTCCGCTTCCGCTCGGATCGACCCGGTCTCGAGCTCGCTGGCTGAACTCACTTCCTCGCGGGCGCGCTCCGCGGCACGCGAACCACGGTCTTGGGCTTCGGCAATGAGGCGATCAGCCTCCCGCCGGGCGTCCTGACGGCTCTCAGCTGCAAAGGCGCGGTGCTTCACGGTGTCCGAGAGCGTACGCTCCAAGTCGCGGATGGCGTTGATCGCTCCCGGCATTTTCTGCACACCTCGGGTGGTCACGCGACAACCGCCATTTCGTCCGGCTCATTCATCCGCATACTCTTCGCGCGCATCAGGCGGACCCGGTCCTCCAGCTCGCGTTCGTCGAGAACCAGGGCGATGAAGTCACGTTCGCCTTCGAGTCGGGGTACCACGACGTTCTCCAGTGCGCTCACGCGCCGGGTCGTGCTGGCGATCTCTTCGGCCAGGCGACGCAGAGTGAGTTCGACCGCCGCGAGATCCAGGAGCCGGTCAAGTTGACGCTCGAACGCGTCGCCGGCGACATCGACTCGCGCCGAGGAGAATGGCAGCCCGTAACCGCGGGCCATGCTCGACCGCGCCACCGGGTCGTGGGACAGTTCAGCGATCCGGACCCCGGCCACGGAGCGAGCGGTGAGCTCAACACCGATGCTTGCCGACGCGGCAATCGCGGCGGATCCGACATACTCCGGTCCGTCAAGAGCCAGGGCCTCTCCCAGCGACCGGCGAGCGACTCCCGCGCCGCGCTCGAACTCGCGCATTGCCTCGAGAACGGATGTCCCGAGTCGCTGAAACTCTCGCATCAGGGCCGCACGCTTCTCACTGAGAAGGTCCCTGCCCTGCACGGCGAGTTTGATCTGGCCGCGTCGTGCCAAAAGCTCGCTGCGCGTTGCACTCACATGTTCCATGCAGTCAGTCTTGCGGTGTGGACGTCGGCCACTCGAGACACGACCGGATGAAACCTCAGGTAGACGCTGGAGCCGATCGGAGGTCATCCGATCGACTGTGCAGAGCTCTGATCAGGCCGCTCTGGAACGCGCCGGCATCGGCAGGCACACACGGACCCGCGTACCTCGGCCGTCTGTTCCGGCGCCGTATTCGAAGGTTCCGCCGATCGCCACGGCGCGCTCGGCGCTGGAGGCAAGGCCGATATGCCCATTCAAGGGAGCCCGCTCGACCTCGCTCGAATCGATTCCCACTCCATCGTCGACCACGATCAGCTCGACCGTGTCGGCCAATCTTCGGATGGAAATCGACATGGACGTGGCGTGAGCGTGTTTGACGCAGTTGGCGACCAGCTCGCGGGCGATTGCGAACAATAACTGATCGTGCACGCCGCTCGCCGCTGCCTCGACCTCGACGGAAGCGTCGAATCCCCCGCGATCGCCCGCACGTGCGGCGATGGCGTGAATGGCACCACGCAGTCCGACTGGTTCGAGAAGATACGGGTGGAGGTCGAAGACGGCCTCCCGTATTTGAGAGATTCCGCGGTCCAGCCCCTCACCGATCAAAGCTGCATTGTCACGCCCCTCAGACGCCAGGAGGTGGCGGGCGGCGAGAAGATTCTGAAGTGCGTGGTCGTGCAGCGACGTCGCCAATAGTCTTCGCGCCTGGTCTTCCGCATCCAGGGCTTGCGCCACAAGACGGCCGCGGACCGCCAGAAGCTCAGACACTTCACGCGTTCGGCGCGCCAGAATCGCCGACAGAACGCTTGCAGCGGAGCCGGTCCAGGCTAGAAAGAGAATCTGCGTGATTTCGAAACCGACGGCATCCCTCGGGACCTGGGCAAATTCCGGATAGGTTACGGCGATGAGGGCATACAGTGACAATCCAGCCGCCGAGAACGCGGCCGTCAGACGGGGGCTCACGAGCAGCGCCGCACCAAGGGGTAACAGGAAGAATGCGTAGCGAAGCTGGGAAAACGGACCTCCGGAGGTCGCCACAAGAGCTGCGATCAAGACAATGTCGACTGCGACGAGAACAGCCGGCGTGCTGAGCGGCCGTCCACACACCTCCGAGACCATGGCGGCAACAGCGTAAAGGGCCGCCAACGCCAGCAATGGGGTGAACAGGGCTTGATTGGCCTCGGGATGTTCGACCAGCCGCTCGGCCAGAAGGAATACCGGCACCGCAGCCAGTCGGATGACGGCGAAAGCTCCGCTCTGGCGAGACATCAACCGGGGTCGCGACGTCATTCCAACAGCCTGCGCCGCATCCCCTCCGCAACGGCTGCGGCTCGATCCGAGACCCCGAGCTTCTCGTACAGTCCCTGAAGATGACTCTTGATCGTCGGCGTGGACAGAAAGAGGAGTTGTGCAATCTGCGGTGCGGATCGACCCTCAGCGACGTGCACGAGGATCTCCAGTTCACGCTTGGACAGCGTGGGGCGCTCCTGTGCTCCCCGGAGACGGATTTCGGCTGCCAGAGAAGCTTGCACTTCCGAACCGAGCACTGTCTCGCCCCGGCTCACGGCGCGGATCGTGTCCGTGAGAAGTTGTGGATCGACGCTCTTGGAGAGGTAGGCACTGGCACCCACGGCCACAGCGTCAAAGGCCACTGATCCGTCGACGTAGGCCGAAAGGAGGATCACCCGGGTCGAGAGCCCATCGCGACACACAGCATTGACCACCTGGAGGCCATCCAAAACGGGCATTCTGACATCGAGAACTGCGACATTCGGGGCCAGCTCGCGTATCAACTCCATCGCCTCGCCACCATCCGAGGCCTGGCCGACAAGCTGAAAATCACCCTGGTCCCTGATCGTCTGCTCCAGCGCACGCCGAAACAGTGGATGATCATCGGCCACCACGATTCGAACTCGAGGACCTACGGTTCGCATGCAAAAAGTTTAGCCTCCGTGGGCTGAAATCGGGCGGTTCAGACAGCATCGGACCCGAAAGGTGGCCGCCGGCGACGACTCGAGTGCCGGCATTTGCTCGACCCGGCACAATTGAACCATGAACCCGCTCCCCCGCAGCACCAACGAGGCCGAGGGAATCTCCTCCGCCGCCATTCTCGATTTCATCGCCGCGGCGGAGGCGCAGCTCGAGAGCCTGCACAGCCTCATGGTCGTTCGACACGGTTGCGTCATTGCGGAGGGCTGGTGGTATCCCTTCGCGGCGCAGCATCCGCACCTCATGTTCTCGGTGAGCAAGAGCTTCACCTCGATCGCCGTCGGGCTCGCCATCGGCGAGGGCCGGCTCACGCTCGACGACCTCGTCGTCGACCTGCTACCAGACGACCTGCCCAAGCAGATCCACCCGCACCTGGCCGCGCTGACTGTGCGCCATCTGCTCACCATGACCACGGGGCATCCCACCGACACGGTGTCGCTCGCCGACGACTCGCACGGTGACAACTGGGCGCGCACCATCCTGGCCCAGCCCCTCGAGTTCGCGCCGGGCACCCACTACGTCTACAACAGCGGCGCGAGCTACCTGCTCTCGGCGATCCTGCAGCGGCTCACCGGAGAGCGCCTGTTCGACTACCTCACCCCGCGACTGTTCGACCCGCTCGGCATCATCGGCGCCACGTGGGAGTCCTGCCCGCGCGGCATCGACGCCGGCGGCTGGGGGCTCTCCCTCACGACCGAGCAGCTCGCGACCTTCGGCCAGCTGCTGCTGCAACGCGGCGAATGGAACGGCACGCGACTCGTGCCGGCGGAGTGGATCGACGAGGCCACCCGGGTGCAGGTGGACACGTCGGGCACCGAGCACGACGTCGACGGCCGTCAGGGCTACGGCTACCAGTTCTGGCGGAACCGGCCGACCGGTTACCGCGCTGACGGAGCGTTCGGTCAGGTCTGCCTCGTGCTTCCAGAAACGGATGCCGTGGTCGTGCTGACTGCGGCGCTCCCGACCGCGCAGCGCGCGCTCGATCTCGTCTGGGAACACCTGCTGCCCGCTTTCACCGACCAGCCGCTCGCAGAGATACCGAGTGGTCTTGCCGGAAAGCTGGCGGGCCTCACCCTGCCGACCGTCGTGGGCGAACCCACGTCACAGACGGCGGCGCGGGTGGCGGGCGTCCGCTTCGACTTCGACGATGCGGACGTGACCGCGGTAACTTTCGAGCCGGGACTGCTCACGATCATCCGTGGCGGCGTGGGCCAGCGGCTAGCCTTCGGCCACGGCGAATGGGTGGCATCCGCCGATGCCCGGGTACTGGCGAGCGGCGCGTGGGTCTCCCCCAGCACTCTGGTCGTGCGGGCGCACAACGTGGGCACGCCGTTCTCGCGCACGTACACGCTCGAGTTTCGGGATGACGCGTTGACCCTGGATGTCGATCAGAGCGTCGCGTTCGGGGAGCTTCCGCGGACTCACCTAGTCAGCCGGTAGCTGTGCAGATCCCCGTGGTTCCGTGCCTGAACGTGCCTCGCATGATGGCGATCGCGAGGAGACACGGCCAACTACACGGCGTTCGGTATTAATCCGCGCAGATAGGCGCGAAGGACTGGATCACAGACATAGACGATTTCGTCGCGGACTGAAATTTCGTCCATGCCGCAAACCTAGCAGTGTCGAGTTCCATCGGACTTTGGCGGCAGATGCGAGGCCTTCCAGCGAAGCCTTGCTGGTGGCGAACTTCAGCCTGCCCACAATCGCCACTAATGGGTTCCGGGGCCCGGAAGCCCCGGCGCGCTGGCCCGGAACGACCCGGCCGCTACCCCTCGATCCCGAGCTTCGCGGATCCGCCAACCACATCCCGGTCCCCCAGCGGCTGCGCCGGCCGTGCGTTGTGACTGTGTGCCTTCAAGTGTGCCGATCTGCTCCGCCGACATCGAGATCGGCGTGCTCGTCACGACCCACTGCACATCCTCGGTGCACGGCGGTGTGGTCAGACTGCCCGAGTACTCGTAGTTGTCCAGCGTCCGCGGCAGCACGGCCGCGATATCCATTGTCACGTCCTCGTCGTCAGCCATATGCGTGGCCCTGTCGATGAACGGCGCCAGGACGCCGGATGTTTGCCCCTCGGCCACGAGGATGCCCAGCACCAGTGGATTGCCAGCCGCATCCGCGTGCACCAGGTGCAGCTCGGCCGCCGCCGGCTGGCCGTTCACGGTGTGCTCCGACGGCACGTGGGCGTGCATCTGCTGCAGACTGTACTCGTCGCCGGCGAAAGTCAGGGTCTCGCCCTCGCCGTCGGCCTCGAACTCCACCGCGTGCCCGGTGTCGAACACATCGGCCTCCGCGTCCTCCGCGCTCAGCTGGATGACCGAGCTCGGTGCGGGCATGGTCGCGGGCAGGTCGATCGGGGACTGGGCGGTGCCCGCGCCGCAGGCCGCGAAGCCGGGGTCCACCTCCGCCCACGATGCCGGTCCGCTCGCGCCGTCGCAAGACCATCCCGCCGGCTCCGCCACCGGTGGCTTGCTCGACTCCGGCGCGGGCTGGGCGCAGCCGACAAGGGTGATCGCGGCCACCATGAGAGCTGAGGTGATGAGCCAGGGTCGTGCGGACATGGGAACTCCTGGAAAACGGCATAGAAAAACGCCACACCGAACATGTGGCGTGACCACTCTTGTGACAGAGCTGCTTTCCCGAATTATCCTCTCGCTGCACCCGGTCTACGGTCACCGCCGATCTCCTGCAGTGCGAAAGCACCTCGCCTGAAATCCCCACGCCCCTGCCGGACATCCCTCAGTATGAGAGTTGTGACCGACACCGATCGCGAGAAGCGGATGCATAACCTCGCCGTGCTCGTCGTCGACCCTGTGCGCCGCTATCTGCACCGCCGCACCGACGCCGCGACGGCCGACGACGTGATCGGCGACACTCTGCTGGTGTGCTGGCGCCGCCTCGACGAGGTGCCCGACGACGCACTTCCCTGGGCGATCGTCGTCGCTCGACAGTGCCTCAGCAACGCTCAACGCGCCGAGCGCCGGCGCATCCGTCTCATCGGCCGCATCATTGCCATCGACCCGCCGCCGGCCGCTGCGGACGAGAACCCCGCAGCATCCACCGTCGATGGCGCCGCCAAGACGGCCCGCGTGACCACCGCCCTCGCCGGCCTGCGTCGAAACGACGCGGAGATCCTGCGGCTGTGGGCATGGGACGAGCTGAAAAGCCCGCAGATTGCCGTCGTGCTCGGCATCAGCGCGAACGCAGCGGCGATCCGCCTACACCGTGCGAAGGCTCGCCTCAAGCAGGAGCTACTGAAATCCGGCGACCCGACCGGACATGTACCGTACGACGAAGGGAGCGAAGATGCACGACGATGACCGTGCGCTGCGCGATCAGCTGCGTGCCGCCGATCCGGCCCGCACGCTGCCCCCTGCCTCGCCGACATGGCTCGACCACAGAATGGAGCAGATCATGACCGACCAATCCCCTATCACCACGACCGTCACCCCCACGGCGCCGCGACGCGCCTTGCGGCGGTGGATGCCGGTGGTCGGCATCGCCTCCGGCCTCGCCATCGCCGCCGCAATCGTCGTGCCCCTCGTCGTCGTCGGCCCGGAGCCCACCGTCGAGGCGTTGCAGCCTCCCATGGACGGAGGCCTCGCGAGCGGCAGCTGCCTCAGGCTCGAGCCGGCGACCGTCGCGGCGCAGGAGCAGGCGTTCGCCGCGACGGTGCTGCAGATCCAGGGCGACACCGTTCTGCTGGAGGTCAGGGAGCGCTTCGCTGGCGACGTCGCCGACCGCGTGGAGGTAACGCAGGTCGACGCGATGACCTCCGACTTCTCGGGCGTGCCCTTCGTGGTCGGCCAGAGCTACCTCGTCGGCGCAGTCGATGGAACGATCACCGGCTGCGGCGTCACCGGGGCCGACAGCGCTGAGCTTCGCGCGGTCTACGACGCAGCGTTCCCTGGCTGATCCACGCCCGCGAGCGGATGACGGGACCGGTGCCGGAATCGTCACATCTGGTTTCGGACCCCGCGGCGGTCAGTGAGACCGTTGTGTCGTGCCCCGGAAGAAAACGAGTTTGCCGGATGCGACAGTAACTCACTGCTGCGCCGGGATAATCTTCTGGCCGATCAACAACGATGTCCGACCGACCGGTCGGTTTGCATCTAGGATGGTCCCATGGATCGTCGGTCACTTATTCTCAGCGCAGCCCGAAACCTCACTCTCGAGCGCGGTGTTGTGCCGTCCTTGAACAGCACCGCGAGTGCTGCGGGGGTGTCGAAGGGCGGACTGATCCATCATTTTCCTTCGCGCGCGGCTCTTGTTCAGGGCTTGGCCATCGGGGCGTTGGAGGAGCTCGACGTAGCGATGCTTGCGGCGTCGATGGAGGGCCGGGCGGCGGAAGCCTGGCTCAGGCTTTCCGTGCCGACGGGTGATGACGTGGCTCTGTTCCGAGCTTTAGCGGTCGCGCACCGGGCGGTCGAGTCGCCGGGTGATGACGTCGCTACCGCCGCGCAGGAAGCCGGCTCTCGGTGGGAGGCCATGATTCAGAAGGAAACGGGCGACGTCACACGCGCGCGGGTGATCCGCCTCGTCGGTGACGGACTCGCAGCCAACGTGATCGCCGGCATCGAGCCTGCCCCCACCCCCGCACAACTCGACGCACTCCTCGACGTCCTGATCCCTCGACCCGGTGGTGCGTCAAGACAATGAGTGGAGCGCTACTGGGCGCGATTGCCGGCCTAGCGGCCCTCGACGCCTTCAATCCTGCGACCATCGTCGCCGTCACACTCATCCTGCTTGTTGCACCCAGTCGGCCCGGACTAACGGCACTGGTGACCATTCTCGGCGCGGCCACAACCGTGTTCGTGGCGGGTGCAGCACTGTTTCTCGGCGCTAGCGCAGCCGCAGGCGCCGTCGGCGGCATTGTGCTCGCGCTGCGCTATGTCGCCTTCGGAGCAGCGGGAGCCGCGGTGGTTATCGCTGGCGTTCGACGCTTCCGAACCCGACCCCGCAAACCCATCGAACTGCCCACGTGGTTTACCCCGTGGACTGCATTCCCTTTTGGCGCACTACTCACGGCCGCCGATCTGCCCAACGCGTTCCCCTACTTCATCGCTATCGAAAGGCTCCTCGACGCGCAAGCCAGCACAGGTGAAGCGCTCCTGGTGCTGGCCGGGTATACGGTCATCTACTGCCTACCCTGCCTAACGCTCCTAGTCATCGGCCTGCTCTCTCGCCAACGAACCCATGCGCTCCTGGCCCGCATCACCAACAGACTCGGAACCGGAGACGTCCCAGCGTCACATCCGGCGGCGATCGCGCTCATGACCCTTGGTCTCTTCGTCGGGACTCTGCCTCTCTGGGCTCTCAGCTAACATCGTCCGCCCCTTCTTTCTGGGTCTTCATCCTGTCTGGCCATTCGCGACGCATGGGTCCACTACCTCCTCGGTAGCTTCATCGAAGTGGTACTTCTCATCGCCATTGCCGTAACCGCATGGAAGTGGCCGCCGACTCAAGTCGCATACTCACCGACGTAGGCAACCAACGCGAAGAGCCCGCGTCACAGTCCCACGGACATCCACTCGCGGGAGCAACGACGCCGGGTGCACTGTGCTTGCTGCGCCAATTCCATGAGCGCGGTTGATGTTGCCGGAGATGGGCACTAAGTTGTGGATTCCCTGAATTTAACCGTCGTCTTCACGCTTTTCTCCAGTCCAGCCAGTCCATATTCGACCTCACTGCCAACAAAGGGGATGTCCCTTGGATTCATTGAGAAGGCTCACAACCGTCGCACTCGCGGGGTTATCCGTGTTCGCTTTGGCCGCCTGCGGAACCGGAACAGCAGTAACCCCCAACGCGTCCGACGCCAGGGCGAGGTTAGCTCCAGCGGTCGCAATCGTGCCGACAACGGTCGCGTCTGGCGCATTCAGTGAGACGGCGCAGGTCTCCCTTGGGAAGGACGGGGCGCGCTCTACGGCCGGCGCGGCCGGAAGCGGTGACGCGTACTTCCCCAACGCCGGCAACGGCGGGTACGACGTCCAGCACTACGACCTTGCCCTTCGCTACACGCCGCCGACGGAACCCACGGTCCTCACAGGCCGCCTCAGCGGCGTCGCGACCATCACACTCCGCGCGAAGCAGGATCTGCAGTCGCTTAACTTCGACTTACGCGGCCTCGACGTTTCGTCGGTCCGGGTGGACGGCAAGGCGGCGGCACACGGGAAAGCGCAAGGCAAAGACAACGCCGAGTGGTCACAGAAGCAGGACAATGCAAACCGATACTGGGAACTCACCGTTGAGCTGCGGCCGAAGCTCGAAGCAGGACAGACGACGACCATTGTCATTGAATATGGCGGGATCACCGGGCGGCCACTAGACACCACCGGGGCCCTTTACGGGTGGGTCACCACTGCTGATGGCGCGATGGTGGTCAACGAGCCCGATGGAGCGGCGACCTGGTACCCCGTGAACGACGACCCGGAAGACAAGGCAACTTACAGGTTCCGCATCACGGTGCCGGCCGGTAAGACAGCTGTGGCAAACGGGCTGCCCGCCGGGGCGCCCCAGACAAAGGCCGGCTGGACAACATGGACGTGGCGGGCATCCGACCCGATGTCCAGCTACCTGTCGACGGCGAGCGTAGGCGACTACGCCTTGTCCCGCGACGTGAGTCCGGACGGTCTGCCGATCATCAATGCGATCGACGATGGAGTGACGGGCGCGCCTCTTGCAGAAACAGCGGCGGCACTCGCGCTGCAGCCCCAGATGATCACCTTTCTGGAGGCCCAATTCGGGCGATACCCGTTCGAGTCGTTCGGCGCCATTGTCGACGACGACTCGGTCGACTACGCCCTGGAGACTCAGACCCGCCCGGTGTACTCCGAGGTCGCGGACGAAAACACAGTGGTGCACGAACTGGGGCACCAGTGGTTCGGCAACTCTGTGACCCCGGCTGATTGGAAGGACATCTGGCTGAACGAAGGCTGGGCGACCTATATCGAGTGGCTCTGGGCAGAACATCAGGGCACCGCATCAATTTCCAATCAGTTCGCCGACACGGTGGCATACCTGGACGCAAACGACGGCTGGGCACTCAACATCGCAGACCCGGGTCGCGACAGCCTCTTTGCGAATCCGGTCTATCTGCGAGGCGCGGCCACCCTGTACGCATTGCGCGCGAAGATCGGTGACGACGCGTTCTTCGCCGGCGCCCGCTTGTGGCTGACTGAGTACGACGACTCGAATGCGACCACTGCGGACTTCGAAGCCGTAATGGAAGAGAGCTCAGGCCAGCAACTCCAGACTTTCTTCGACGACTGGTTGCGCGAAGGCGACCGCCCGGCAATGCCCTAGCCACCAGCGCAGTCCCTGGCAAGGAGAACCCGAAGGTTCACGGCTCGATGTGCCCCGAGCAATCGAGCCCGACTGACTTCATGCGCCCGGACAAAGTGAAACACACAGCGTTCGAGACCATCCGACACAGGTGAGCACAGAAAAACAGCCGGAGCTACGGCGCTGAAGAAGAACTCGCAGCCACACGAAACCGCAAGATCCACTCAAACCAGAAATCGTTCCTGAGAAGCCTCAGGTGCGATTTCTCTATATTTGCCTTCACTGATCCGGTTGACCGACGACTCTATACAGTAGCGCTTGCCGAGGTTGGTCTTCCGGCAGCGTCAGGCCTTCACATCTCCGCGCCATCCGCCGTCGGAGGTTCCCTTCGCCTCGATGAACTCCTTAAAGTTCCTGAGGTCTTTTTTAATGGCGTGATCGTCGATACCGAGAGCGGCCCCAGCCTTCTCAAGCAGCCCTGTCGCCTCCCAATCAAGCTGTACCGTCACCCGTGTCTCGTTCGCGGCCAACTTATGGAACGTGACAACTCCCGCGTGGTCAACCTGGCCGCCGGTGCTGTTCCAGGCAACACGCTCGTCAGGGTGCTGCTCAGTTATCCGAGCCTCAAACTCGCGCTCCACGCCACCGACTTTAACCTTCCACTCGGTGAGAGTGTCGGTCACCTGCGTGACGGATTCAACAAAACTGAGAAACTTTGGAAACTCCTCGAATTTTGTCCACTGGTTATACGCGACGGTAACGGGAACGTTGACGTCGACAGTCTCGATGGCGTTGGGCATGATGACCTCCTAATGCGAATTCGACGGATGAAATAGTTTCTGCAATCCCATTCACAGTACCGAAGGCTAATCCAAGGTCAACCCGGGTAAGGAAAAACTCGCGGGAACGAGAAGGTTCCTGTGCGCGGAACCTCAGCAGCGTGAACAGGCGATGGGACGGGCTGAACGACGGGCGAGGGAGACTCTTCAGAATCTCTCTCGGTCCCAGGGCGAAGGGCGACCAAAATGCACTTCAGATCGATGACGATCGCGGCCGTGGGGATAAGCGACGTCGCCCCGGCACCCAACTCTTGCATGCCGTGCAGAATCGCCTCGACTGCCGCTACGGCGGCATCAAGGGGCGCGCTATCACGCGGGCCATCGTCCGGGGCACGCAAGGTTTCTGCGACTGCGTGCAGGGCATCGCTGAGAACCGGAGGCAGTTCGGGCGGCAGCTCAAGGGGAATCGGTTTACCCCAGATCATGCCCGCAAAAACCTCGGACAGGTTGCGCACGTGAAAGGTGACGTTCTCCAGGGCCGCGAGGCCCTCCTAGTCAACAACAAGATTTCTGCGGTTGAAACGAGCGCGAGGGTTACCCTTACGACTCTCATCGGCGCGTTGCACAGCCGACCTGACGTCTCGTGCCGCGTCCGTGAGTGCGCTGCCCCTGGTCGCCCGGAGTTCACGCTCGGGAGGCCAACTCCCACCCAAGGCCACGCCGATATCGCTGAGGTGCGTGGCGAGGGTGCCTCAAAAACTGCTCAACCGCTCGACCTCCGCCCACAGTAAGCCATCGCATGCCTCCGATAAGGGGGCCGAGGCCGATGACCAGCCAGATCGTCTAAACGCTGGGCTCGCTCAGGATGAGCACGGCCCCGGCGAGGGCGATTCCGAAGGCCAGCCCAGCGAGGGTTTGTAAAGCGCTGCGGAGCGAACGCATGAGGGTTGGGTGCATGCTCAGAAGTGCGCCCAGCGGCGCGTAGTACCGCAATTCCTGAGCGTTTCCAGGGAGGAAAGGGAACGGTGTCCAGGCAATCGCCACAGTAACAGAGATCTCGGTGATCTGGAGGAATCGCGGAGGTTGGAGACGACGACGAACCGACGTCACCGTCTCATGCCGCTGCATCTCTTGCGCTGCTCATTCAAAAAATTATTTCGCGTGACGTTGAGACCAGATCAACTTCTGAGATGCTCTGAACGCTCGTTCGCGCGTTGCTCGCCAGGAATGCATACGATAACCAAGTGACTTTGCCGAACGGATTTCATCTAGCGAACCGAGAGTTCTTTGCCCGCGAGGTGCTCAATGTCGCACCCGAGATTCTCGGCTGCATCCTTCAACGCACCGATGACGACGGCATTGTGACCATTCGAATTACCGAGGTCGAGGCGTACGCGGGTGAACGCGACCCCGGCGCACACGCCTATCGGGGCCAGACGAATCGGAACAAGACAATGTTCGGTCCCGCCGGGCACCTCTACTGCTACTTCACCTATGGAATGCACCACTCGCTGAACCTCGTCGCCGGACAACCAGGACAGCCATACGGTTGTCTCATCAGGGCGGGAGACGTGATGGGAGGTGCCGCCATTGCCCGCAGCCGTCGAGAAAGCAAACCACGAAAAGTTCCTCTTCCCAGTAGCAGTTTGGCGCGGGGCCCTGGCTGCGTTGCCCAAACCTTCGGGGCAACCCTGGCAAACGACGGTGACGATCTTTTTGGCGGACAGTGGAAGTTTTTCGTTCCGGATGATGGCCTGGTGTTACCCCACCGAACCGGACCACGCGTTGGCGTCAGCGGACCCGGCGGCAATGCGATGAATTTCCCCTGGCGATACTGGTTAGCTGATGCGGCATCCGTCTCAACCTACAAACCAGGCCGCCCGTAACCGTGGCTCGCCGTTTGTCTGCATTGGTGGCCGCGGGTGGTTATATTTTCGTCAGGGCCTCGCCCTTGTGCATCGCCACGTGGTCGGTCGTGTCACTCGTGATCTCGTACTGCGGATCATCGGGACTGCAGCGGTGAGTGTGCCCTTTGTATTCCACGTCTATCGTATGAATTTTCGCGATGGTGCCGTGCACATGGCCGGCCTCGGAGTTCCAGCGCACGTGATCGCCAACTGAGAATTTTTTTGTCATTGGTATGCCTTCCACTGTCATAACGCTGCTGTATCTTTCGAACGTATTCGCTGTACCCGCTTGCTTCGGATTGGCACCCTCGGGTTTCACTCTTCCGGTGGATACCAGAGGCGGTTACCATCGACTTTCGCGAAGCTGGTGAGGGTGTGGGGCTTGGTCGAGGTCAGGCTCATGATGTCGGCAACCTGCAGACCGCGAGCCAGCAACGCGTCTCCGATCAGTGATCGGTGACAACGCCAGGGCACGGCCTCGGCACACATGATTGCCACCGTCTGCTTCTTCGTCAGCGCCATCAACTCGTCGACGCCGGCAACGAACTCGGGCGTTTGCATGTAGTCGGCGTAGTTGCGGAAGCTTCTGTTACGCCACGCTCCGTTGATAGATGCTTCTGCCGCCGGAGTATGCCGTAACCCGCCTAGCTCGGGAAGTCGCTGATAGTCAATACCTGCCTCCGGCATGCTTGTGTCGAGTTCGTGTTCCCCAAATTGTGGGTTGTGACGAGACCCGGGAACGGTGCGAACGTCGATGAGTCGTTCGACACCATTTGCTTTCAACATTCCAACGAACTCATCAACGGGATGAGTGGAATGCCCGATCGTGTACACACAGATTCCAGCCATGCTCCCATTGAACCGCACGTGCTGAAGCCCGCATCAGAAATGTCAGATTTATGCGCCCGACACTCGGCTCCGCGATAAAGGGCGCAGCCTCGTAAGGTGGCATCGCCCTGTAGCCGTCCTGAAGCCATCGGTAACCTGATCGGGGGCGAAGCTTCTTCGTTTCAGCCCGCCGGTTCACGCGGGCTAGGTGAGGATATCTCCGGTGACGCCGCTGTCACTGAAGTCCTGAACGAACGGAAGAAAGCATGCAATCCATCCCGGCCCGTTCCGACCACTCGCATGCGAATGAAACTGCAGGGGCTGGTGGTGTCCCACTGACAGTGTCGATGCCGGTGGGTGTAGCCCGGGCTGGGGTCATTGTGCTCCACGAGGTCTGGGGCCTCTCCGCACCGGTCACTGCTCTCGTCGTCCGCCTAGCCGGCTGCGGCTATATCACCGCCGCGCCGCACCTCTACCACCGCATCGCAGACCCCGTCGTCACCAATGGGAAATTCACACAAGCCCGCCGTCACCACGACACCCTCACGAGGGAAGGGCTCACATTTGACATCGAGAGCGCCTTGTCCTGGGTCCGTGCCCAAGGAGCACAGAAAGTAGCGGTAATAGGATTCTCCATGGGAGGCACCCTCGCATTGTGGGCGGCAGCAACACTGCACATCGATGCCGCAGTCACCTTCTACGGTGCCGGCCTGGCTTCGCCACGCTGGCCTGGCATCCTCAGCGGAATCGATGCCGTACGCGTGCTCAAGGCTCCCTGGTTGGGAATATATGCCGGCACAGACGCCAGCACCCCGGCCCGTGACCTCCAACAGGTGCGCGAAATCCTCACCCACAACACCACGCAATCCGCGGTGGTTGTTTACCCTAAAGTCCGTCACGGCTTCGCCCTGGACCCGGACCTTCCACGCCACGCCGCAGACGAGGCGACAGACGCATTCGAGCGAACATCCCTCTTCCTAAAAACCCATTTACGCTAAACCAGCCAGCCAGTTCCGTAAACGGTGTCGCTCGTCGGTCACCCGGCGCATCACACCTAGCGCCATACGCCATGCACGTGGCCCAATGAGGACGGAATGGCCCATCATCGATACAGCAACAAACCGGGAGCGCATCAAGAGCCGCACCGCGTTCCAACTCCACGTCAAGGAGAAGCCCGATGCAACTGGCCGCGTCGTGCTGCGCTGCCCCGCACTGGCCGCCAGCCCGACCGTGACCTGCCCCTTATGAGAACTGCTCAAGACCGTGACGGACAAGATCCGCCCCGCGGTCGACGTAGAAGATCTGCCCGACTTCGCGGACAAGATCTGCAGCCAGCATTCCGTGTCCTTTGACATTGCCAACAACCGGCGCAACGCGCAGGCGTTCGAACACGGCACGAAGGAATGGGATGAATTCCACGACCATGCTCGCAACTCCATCGAGTCCCTGAACGACCAGATCAAAAGCAACGGGCCTGAGGACATCGAGTCCGCCAGGCGCCGCCGAGTGCGCGGATTCGGCGCCGCGCCAATTATCGTCACCATCCTGCTGACGAACTTCAACCTCCGCAAAATCGCCGCTTTCATCAGCGACAAAAATAGGGACGACGCAAAAAACACGTTCACGGAGAACCCGTCGTCCGCCCGATTCGCCGCCGCGACCGCGAATGGCACAACCCCTACACCGACACCTACCCGGCCGGAGTGATGCGGCCCGACAAGGTCAAACACCTCGCATCGGACGAAACCGGCGGACCACCGCTACGGACCTAACAGTCCCGCTCAGGACCAGATACCGCTCAGATGGCAAAAACACTTAGCATTCGAGACAATCCGGCGCGCGCGCAAACGCTTAAAAAGCTGCAGGACAGCCGATGGCACGACCACAACTCAAGCATCGCGATCGAAATCGGACGCGAGAACCCCTTCAACCAGAAATCGCTCCCGAGAGGCCTCAGGAGCGATTTCTTTTTGTTTCGACCGGACCATTTCGTGAAGAGTTTCGCGAACGGCCCTTTGGTCGGGCTGACAGGATTTGAACCTGCGACCCCTTTAAGGTTCAGGCCTTAACTTCGATTTCGCCAAATGTCTTGGAAAACTCGCGGATTCCCTTGTTTTTACAGGGAACCGGGCGGTTCACTATAACTAACTGCACCCGGTCGATTACGGTCGGCCAAGAATGATTTTGATGGGTAAGCAATGGGCAACTGCATCCACTCGAACCAAGGACGACTGATAGTCGTCTCGACGGTATCGCCCACCCGGAACTGCTGCAGAGTACCCGCGGATTTCCACGGTTTGCGTGTTCAGCCGGTTGTGCAGGAAGCCGTAAGCCGATCCGGTCGGCCAAGACCACGTTTTCAGGCGGCTTCGACACTAATGAACCACGGACTATGGCGAATCGAATGATGCCCAGATTAGAAGCAACAACCTGGCCAGCCTCGGAAAAGCTGCCGGCCGTACCGGCTGGCATGCCCGGCAGCGGTCACCGTTGCCGGGTGTCTCGATACTCAGCGACGCTGTAATCCTCTTTCTGAATCTGCAAGTGGACCCACGTTGAAAGCCCTACGACCCGTGGCTCGCGTCGAAGCGTCTCCACGAAGTCGTTCGCCTCCCGCAGAGTATTGAAAACTGCTGTGGCGATGATGCCGAAATCACCCGTCGTCGTGGCAATGAACTCTGCACCCAGTCTGCTCAGGACTTCTACACAAGTGCCGCTCGCTCCCTGGTGTCGCACGCCCAGACCGAGTGCGATCGTGTGTGCGCGGCCAAAATCCCGCTTCGGCACTGCGACCACACGGATTATTTCGCCATCGATGAGCCTCGTCATCCGGTGACGTGCGGAGCTTTCAGGCAGACCGAGCGCCTCGGCAAGCACCCGCACGGGAGCGCGACCATCTCGTTCGAGCGTTTCTATCAGGCGCATATCAAGCTCGTCGAGATAGGACTCATCCTCTGCCTGCAACGTGGGTGCGTAAATATTATGGACGATGCTTTCATAACGGTGCACCTGGATCGAAAGCACCTCGACGTGTTCTCTGATCGCAGCAAGTAACTCGACCAGTTCTGTCTCGAAGCGACATCGCACCTGAACGCACAGCCCCGCATCGCCGGTCGTTGTAGAGACGTAAGTCGTCAGTGATGACCCGACCATTTCTTCGTAAAGAGCACTTGCGTCACCACGGAGAACAATGTGAAGGTGACCCTCGACTTGAAAGCCAAACATGCGCGGATTGACGCTCGCCGTGAATCGCAGCTGACCGCTGTCGACCACTGATTTCACGATTTCAGAAACACGATTCCTGGTGAGCTCGAGCGCCTCTGCAATGGATGAGTAAGACGCACGCCCATCACGACGAAGGTAGTCAATGACGCGATCCTCTTCAATTGAGAACCCTAAGCTGCCCGGCACTTTTCGCCTCGTCTCAAGATCAGGTCCAGGGACTCCTGCACCACGAAAATACAAATCCGTGCGCATTCACCCTGATTGTTGGGAAACTGTATGAATATTCTCCGATTCTGGATAGTCTTTGTCCATAATATCTGGAATTAAGGCCTGAATAGCATCAACAATGGGGCTGGTCGTCGCTCAGGTCAACAACCGCGCCCCGTGCGGACTCTGAGGGGGAACCGTGAAGGTCATTATTGTTGGCGCAGGCCTCGCGGGCCTGACGGCCGCATGGAAGCTGAGACAACTCGGTCATGACCCTGTTGTTCTTGAGGCTCGCAACAGGGTCGGTGGGCGCACGTGGTCAGAGACACTCGGCAACGGTCAGGTCACTGAGCGCGGTGGGGAGTACATCTTTCCCACAGAATCTGCTATTCGTCGTTTGTCAGCGGAGGTTGAGGTTCCGATTCTCACTCACAATGTGCGGTACGCACGGCGAACCGTCAACGGTTCACACTTGAGCCTCAGCGAGCTGAATGCAGTAGGTGGTCGTCTCATCCGCACGCTAGAGCGGATGCTCGCAGATGGCGTGACCAAGATCTCGGTAGACACCGTATTCAAGGAGACGATTGGCTCAGGTTTTCACGGCCACCCGGCGTATCGGCGAATAGCAACATCGCTTGCCGGTGATCCTGAACTAATCAGCGCAGAAGCTGCCCTGATGCATGAGTCCTCGGCCGACGGAGGTTACATAGAGGACGGCGGCCGATTCCTCAGGGGCAACCAGTCGCTCGCCAGTGAACTCGCCCGCTCGCTTGGCCCGGCCATAAGGCTGGAGTCCCCCATAACCGCGATAGACCAGTCGAGTTCGGGTATTCAGGTGAACCTCCGCGACGGCAGCACAGTCGATGGGGACGCTGCAGTGCTCGCAGTGCCGCTCCCAATCCTGCGCACGCTCAACCTCGGGTTCACGCTCCCTGCTACCCAGCGAGCTGCGCTTGACCACCGTTCGATGGGAACGGCAGCAAAGCTCGGCGTTCCTCTGTCTGCTGTCGATGACGACACAGCACTCCAGAGCGCTGATCATGCGTGGTGGTCGTGGCGCTCCATGTCGGTCGATGGGGAAAATCGTGTGCCGGCGCTCTCGTGCTTCGCTGGCGGATCCCGCACACTGAAGTCACTCGATACGGCGAACGGGCCCCAACGCTGGGTTGCCGAACTGAAAAAAATGCGCCCTGAACTGGACATCGACGGGGATGTGCTGCTGACCGACTGGACAAACGACGAGTGGACACTAGGGTCCTACTCAGCGCCGTCCCTCGAATGGAGGCCAGAGGACACGACCGCATTTGACAGCGCGGCAGGGCTCGTTGCAATTGCTGGCGAGCACACCGGCCTCCAACAGTCCCTGAACGGGGCGGTCGTGTCCGGTTTTCGAGCAGCCAGAGCGATCTTGGCCGTCGCAAATGAAACTCAAGATCTGTGAATGCCGGCCTGGTGGATGCAGCAGACGTGATCGTCATCGGCGCCGGATTCGCCGGACTCGTGGCCGCACGAGAACTCGGGAACAGTGGTCACAGAGTGATCGTGCTCGAGGCTCGCGACCGAGTTGGCGGTCGCACGTGGACCGAGCATGCTTTAGGGCACGACCTGGAACTGGGCGGCACCTGGGTGCACTGGGTACAACCCCACGTGTGGGCGGAAATGACTCGGTATGGTCGGAAAATCGATCGCAGCCCGATCGCCGAAGACGCCTACTGGCTCGGTGCAGGAGGCGCACCAAGAAAAGGCACACTCGAAGACTTCATGGCTCTCATCCATGAAGGGCAACGTCAGGTAGTTGAGGATGCGCTCACTGCCATTCCGCGAGCGGTAGATCCAACAGTCGGCGGAATCACCGAACGGGATGACCAGTCACTACAGCAGCGCCTAGACGAAATACTCCTGGACGATGAGGCCCGCTACGCGAACGAATCTGTGTGGGTCGGACACGTGAACGCACCACTGCACGAGGTCGGTCTCGCCAGCGCTCTACGCTGGGCGAGCGCGGCCGGCGGCCACTGGCCTCTCATGCACGAGGCCTCGTCGACCTATCGAGTAGCGGGAGGCATGTCGTCCTTCACGGCAGCAATCGCCGCGGACATCGGCGGCGACATCCAACTCAGCTCGACAGTCACGGCCATCAAGCACAATGCGCACGGGGCCACCGTCTTTCTCTCCGACGGTCGACAGCTGCGGGCGCAGCGAGTGATTATGACCCTGCCCATCAACGCCGTCGATACGATCACCATCACGCCCCCACTCCCCGAAGTTTGGAGGCGCGCCAACCGCGAGCGCGTGGCATCACAGGGAATCAAGGTGTGGATAAAGGTGCGCGGTCGTCTGCCACGGTTCTTCGCTTACGCGTCTCAGCACCACCCGATCTCGGTGCTCAAGAGCGAGTTCATCGAGGAAGACCATTCGATTCTGGTTGGCTTCGGGCCGGATCACACAGCCATTGACGTGAACAGCATCGAACAGGTCCAGGCGGCCGTGGGAGTGTGGCGTGATGACCTTGAAGTGATCGACGTTGCTGCGCATGACTGGATGAAGGATCCCTTGTCGAAGAATACGTGGATGACCCACCGGCCAGGACAGCTCACTCGCGACCTTTCAAAATTGCAGCTGGCGGATGGCGTGCTCCACTTCGCTGGATGCGACACCGCCGATCTCTGGGGCGGGTTCATCGACGGCGCGATAGAGAGCGGGCTTAGAGAGGCCCGCCTCGTTTCGACGTTGCTCGCGAAATGAAGCCATCGGGCCTGATCTGGTGCGGCCCGACAGCTCCACAATCACTCACTCTCTGACCAGAGACTAGGTCAGTGACACTCCTGCATCACCGGTGTCTTCAAGCAGCACCCCGGAATCGACGTTCCAGCTCATCGACGCACGAGTACCCGGCTCCCGCACAACAGCGGAGTGCGCCTCACGAACAGTGCCGGTGCTGCCATCCGGAAGTTGCACCTCGCAACGCCAGGCTGCACCCAAATAGTTTGCGTCCAGCACGATCACTGGCAGCGAGTTCACCTGCGACGACTCCGGAACGGTGCCTTCATCCTGAAGCGTTATGTTCTCGGGACGAATGAGAATCGCTAGCGAAGCTGAACTCCTGTGGCCGGGAACACGGACTTCATGTCCGGAAATATCCAGGGTGGTCATTCCGCCGACGGAATCGACCGCCCGGCCGGACAACACCGTAGATTCACCGAGAAAGCGCCCAACAAAAAGGGTCTCAGGCCTTTGATAAAGTTCCGTCGGACTGCCGACCTGTTCTATCTTCCCGTTGTTGAATACTGCGATTCGGTCAGAAAGAGACAAAGCCTCTTCTTGGTCATGCGTCACGTAGACAAATGTTGATCCAACCTCGCGGTGGATTCGTTTGATCTCCTTCTGCAGCCATTCGCGCAATTTCTTGTCGAGGGCACCGAGCGGCTCATCCATGAGCAGCACGCGTGGCTTGTAAACGAGCGAGCGAGCGAGAGCCACTCGCTGTTGTTGACCACCCGAGAGTTCCGCCGGATATCGATCGCCGAATTCCCCCATGCGCACCATATCGAGAGCACCCGCGACCATCGCCTTTTGCGCTGATTTCGCAATCTTGCGCCGGTCCAGGGGGTAGGCAATATTCTCGAAGACGGTCTTGTGCGGGAAAAGGGCGTAATTCTGAAACACCATGCCGATGTCTCGTTTGTGGGGAGGCATCTTGGCAACAGGCTTGCCGTAAATGTGAAGCAACCCCTCCGTTGCAGTGACGAAGCCAGCGATCATGTTGAGAGTCGTCGTCTTCCCGGACCCCGATGGGCCGAGAAACGTCATGAACTCCCCCGGCTCTACGACGAGGTTGATCGCATCAACGACAGCTTTACTGCCGTAGCGCTTTGTCACATCGCGAAGGCTGATGCCCGCGTCGTTGATCACGCCAATGACCTCAGTATTGAGGTGCAATTGCCGGAGTTCACGTTCGTTTTGGTCTCGTGCGGCAGTGGTACTTTCCGGACTCATGCCGAAACTCGCTTTCTCTTGCGGGTAGCAAATTGTGCGGTGAGCATCACAAGCACTGACGTGAACATCGCCACGACGGCGACGGCAGCGACAGTTGGATCACTCGCCTGAGTCACGCTGTTGTAGATTTTCACCGGCAGCGTCTGCAACTGCGGACTCTGGATGAAGAGCGACAGAATAATCTCATCGAAGGACGTGACGAAGGCGAACAACGCTCCCGCCGTCACCCCGGGCATGATGAGCGGGAGGGTGATGCTGAAAAAGGTGCGTAGACGGCCAGCCCCCAACGTGGCTGACGCCTGCTCCAAGCGAGGATCTACACCTTGGAGCGAAGCCGTCACATTGAGAATGACCAGTGGCAGCGCAACCACGGTGTGCGCCAGCACAAACCCGGGAAGGGTGCCGAGGAGGTTGAAGCGCAGGAAAAGCGAGTAAAGCCCAATGGCGATCACAATGCCGGGGACGATGAGCGGAGTGAGGAAGTAACTTTCCAGCAACGCCTTTCCGCGGAATTTGACCTTGGACAGCCCGATTGCCGCCATGATCCCAAGCGACGTCGCGACAACCGTGGTGATGAGGGCCACCTGCAGCGATGAGCCCAAGGCGCGCAACCATGATGGGTCGGTTAAGAAGTTCTCGTACCACTGCAAGGAGAAACCCTGGGGTGGAAAATTGAACGACGCCGCCGCGTTGAACGACATAGGAATGATCACCAGGGTGGGAAGGAGTAACCAGAGAACGATGAGAACCGCCAGGGCACCCAGTGCGCGTTTCATTGTCATTTGGCCCGCCCCACAAACAGATTCGCACCCTTAGACACGCGGCTCAGGAGCGCGAGCACCACGATGGTCGTTGTGAGCATGAAGATTCCAAGGGCGGTGCCGTGGCCCCACATGAGGAAGCCACTGATCTGCTGGTACATGAGTGCAGACATCATGATTTCCTTCGACGAACCCAATAGCGCGGGGATGATGTAAAACCCGAGTCCCAGAATGAAAACCGTTACCGAACCCGCAAATATCCCTGGTCGAGAAAGCGGCAAGTAAACCGTGAAGAATGCCGTGACGGGTCTCGCCCCAAGGTTCGCCGCAGCGGGTAGCAACCGCTTGTCGATCTTGGCAAGCGCGGAATAAAGGGGCAGCACCATGAACGGCAGTAGCACTTGGGACATGCCGAGAGCGACGCCAAAAGTGCTTCGAATCAGCGGCAGTGGACCGATCCCGAACAACGTCTCAAGAAGCCCGTTGATGGGGCCGGTGTCTTGCAGGAGAACCATCCACGCGAGTGTGCGCACCAAGATGCTGGTCCATAGGGGCAGCATGATGAAGAGCTGCAACATATTGCGAGTGCGATCACTCACAATCGTCATCAGATACGCGTAAGGGTAAGCGATGAGCAAGCAGACGAGCGTAACAACGAGCGAGGTTCCGAATGTGCGAAACGCGACCACCATGTTGGTCGGAGTGGTGAACAGCCACACGTAATTCTGGATTCCCAGCGTTGGATCGCTGATGCTCCGGATGAAGACATCAATGAGTGGCGCGAGAAAGAAGAACGAGACGACTGCAAAGGCTGGTAGCAGCAGCAGAAACGGGCGCCAATTCTTTGGCTCTCGAATCGTCCTGCTCGTGTCACCGCCGTCAACGGAGCGATTGCCCCGGCCGCGGATGGATAGAACAGCCATGCCGGTCAGCTGCCGGTAACCCAGCTGGCCCATTCGTCCGACAGGGCATCGTAGTTCTCCACCCAGAAGTCAATGTTCGGAGCGTGCCCGGTCTTGAGATGCTCTGTGGTGAGCCACGTCTTCAACGTCGCATCAACCTTTGGCTCCGCGTCGACATTCACCGGCCCATAGGAGGTCAGCTCCGTCATGCGTGCCTGCTGTTCTGCGCCGAGGTAGAAGTTCACGGCGGCGAAGGCCGCCTGCGGATCCTTGACACCCTTGGGAATGGCAGTCGAATCGACCATGATCATCCACTCGTCCCACATAGGAGCAACCGGCGCGCCGGCCGCCGCTGCACCGTATCCGCGGCCTGACCACACCAGCCCCATGACAGCTTCGCCCGATTCAAGCTGCTGCTGTGCCTGAGCGCCGGAGGTCCAGCCGATGACGTTGTCACCGAGGGCACGGTACTTGTCAAAGGCGGTCGCGATGTCGGCGACCTGCACGTTGTTGATATCTTCGCCGTCCGCCGCCAGGGCGAACTCCACCGTCTGGGGGTCGACATACGGGGATTGGCTGACCGTACGCTTGCCCGGGAACTTGTCGGTATCGAAGAAATCGGCAGCACTGGTTGGAGGGTTGTCGCCGAACGCATCAGTATTGTAAGCGACGACCAGACCATAGAGAATATTCGGCACCATGCATTTGTCTGTGATCGTCCCCTCGGGAACCTTCGAGATGTCCACCTGCGAGTAGTCATACTCTTCGTACAGCGTTCCACAGCCACGGGCGGTGTCGAACTGCGTCGCGTTTGTGATGTCCCAGGTCACGTTTCCGCTGTCAACCATGGCCTTGAGTTTGCCGGCGTCGAATGCGTCCTGCAAAAATTTCGAACCTGAGATTTTTGCGAAAGGATCCCACGCTGCGTCGCGTTGACCATCCTGGAAAATACCGCCAGAAGCCGCGTAGGTGAGCGTGACACCATCAAAAACGCCCTCGGGGACGACTCCTGCCACCGGAGTGCCAAGGTCTCGATCTGCCACGGGTTCAGCTGCGTTACCTCCCGCGCAGCCAGCCATGATCAAAGTCGCCACTCCCCCCAACGCGATTGTGCTCAGTTGCCGCTTCAGTTTCTGGTTTCGCATGGTGATCCTTCTTCTTTCACTCCGTTGTGAAATCCCGTGAGCCCCGTAGACACGCACCCGGTGCATGGCCAGCCCGTGGAATCGGTTGGCCCCAACGTAGCAATACCGGTCCGGAAGTGCGAACAATTTACCAATATCAGCCAACTTTGCCGGCGAAAAAAACGAAAATACGCACTTAGTAACCCTCAATTTTACAATTCCTCCCGTGCATCAGGACGAAATGTGCGCACTTCCGAACTCGCCGAGAGACGCGGTCACCTCCCGCTGGCACCCGGAAAACGCTCGCCTGGACCGAAGTATGGGCGCGAGTATGGGCCGAGCACCCAAACTGACTCGGAACAAGCCACCGTCCGCCGCAATTCGGGTCTGCTGGTGCTCAAGCTGTCGGGTCCCCGATTCGTTCCATCCACGACTCGGGGATATCCAAAGCCGTGAACCCTAACCTGGAATACAAGCCGTGCGCATCGTTTGTCGAGAGAGCTATTCGTCGCAGACCAAGTGGTTCACACTCTTCCAAGACTCCATCGATGAGAGCACCGCCTATGCCGCGGCCTCGAACCTCGGGGTCGACGAATACGTCGCAAAGCCATGCAAAAGTCACTCCATCCGTGATGACCCGGGCGTAGGCGACTTGCTTGTTTGATTCGGTGTGGTAGATACCGAAGTTTCGTGAGCCGTCTATGGCTGCGTCCTGCCTGGCACGTGACCGCCCTGGCGCCCAATAGGACAGCTCGCTGATCCAGCGATGCACCTGGTCACGGTCTATCTCAGCGACGTCGGCTGAGAACCGATAGTACGAATCCATTCCCCATCCAATCGGTCTTGGGCGGACTGCGCCCCGGCAATCGCCCGATAGCACGTGATTATGCACATCCATGGTTGGATGCCGGCTAAAGGAGCTTCTCTATCTCGACGAACTCGATCGTGTTGGCCCCACGATTGATTACTGTGTGCTCAGCGCCGGCCGGGCGTGTGTAGCTCTCCCCGAGCCGAATCTCCGCCACGATCTCCGAGCCGTCGGAGTTCAGCACTCGCATGCTGTCGTTGACGAGCGGCACCACCACGTACTCGAACTCGTGCACGTGCATAGGAATGGCGTCATTCGGCTCGATGGTCCACTTCGTGACCCTGAAGATCCCATTGTCGATCTGCGTTTCAGCGGTTGCCATGATCGCTCACCTGTTCTTCGTCGTGTCATGGGACGTTCCCGGCCGCGCTGATCACTGGCCACGAGATGACCCCGGTGCAAGCTCGGGACGGTGGACCGGGGTCAGCGGAAGGCGGCGACTCCGGTGATGTGGTTGCCGACGATCAGCGTGTGAACCTCATCGGTGCCCTCGTAGGTGCGCACGCTCTCGAGGTTGTTCGCGTGGCGCAGCGGCGAGTAATCCAGAGTGATGCCGTTGCCGCCGAGCACTGTGCGGGCCTCACGGCAGATGGCGATCGCCTCACGGGTGTTGTTGAGCTTGCCGATGGAGATCTGGTGCGGCTTAAGCGTTCCGGCGTCCTTGAGACGGCCCAGGTGCAGGGCGAGCAGCGTGCCCTTGTTGATCTCCAGCGCCATGTCGACGAGCTTCTGCTGGGTCAGCTGGTAGCCGGACAGAGGCTTGTCGAACTGCATCCGCTCACCGGCGTAAGCCAGGGCGGTGAGGTAGCTGTCGCGCGCCGCGCCCATGACACCCCAGATGATGCCGTACCGTGCCTCATTCAGGCAGGAGAACGGGCCGCTCAGCCCCTTGGCCTTCGGCAGCATCGCCGAGGCAGGCAGGCGCACGTTGTCCAGGTCGATCTCGCACTGGATGGACGCCCGCATGGAGAGTTTCGGTCCGATCACCGTGGCCGCGAAGCCGGCGGTCTCGGTGGGCACGACGAAGCCGCGCACCCCGTCGTCGGTCATCGCCCAGATCACGGCGACCTGGGCGACGGCGGCGAGCCCGATCCACCGCTTCGTGCCGGTGATCACCCAGTCGTCTCCATCGCGGCGGGCGAACGTGGTCATGCTGCTGGGGTCGGAGCCCGAGTTCGGCTCGGTCAGCCCGAAGCATCCGATCGCCTCGCCGGCCGCCATCTTCGGCAGCCACTCGTTCTTCTGCTCTTCCGAGCCGTGCTTGTGGATGGCACTCATGGCGAGGGACCCCTGCACACTCACGAAGGTTCGGAGGCCCGAGTCCCCGGCCTCGAGCTCCAGGGCGGCCAGACCGTACTCGACACTGCTACGGCCCGGGCAGCCGTAACCCTTCAGGTGCATTCCTAGCAGGCCGAGCTTCGCCATCTGGGGCACGATTTCGAGAGGGAAGACCCCGTTCTCGTACCAGCCGGCGATGTTGGGCCTGATGGTGGAATCAACGAAGGCCCGAACCGAATCGCGCAGCTTGACCTCCTCGGCGGTGAGCAGGGACTCGATGTCGATGAGATCCGAGGTGTCGATCAGAGGCGAGGCAACGACACCGGAGGGAGCTGTTGTCAAGGTCAGGCCGATGCGGGATGCGAGGTCAGTCATGGTTTCGCTTTCGTTAGGTTGAACCGGAAGTCAGAGGGTGGGGAGCGTCAGTCGCCCGTCGATGCGCCGAGGAACTCGCCAGGGGTTGTCAGGGTGGAGGGCATCCGAAAGGTGCGCGGGTTCGGCATTCTGCACCGCGACCGGTCGCACGAATCGGCCCAGCGCGCCCGCTCCAACGCTCGTCGCGTCGGACCGGGACGTGGCCGGCCACGGCCCGCCGTGCTGCATGGACCAGCTGGTGGCCACTCCGGTCGGCCACGCATTCAGCGCGACCCGGCCCACCTGCCCAAGCAGCCGCCGCACGACCTCCGCCGACTCCGGGTCGCCCGGGCCGCTGGTGAAGACAGATGCGACCAGGCTTGGCTGCAGGCGCGTCAGAGCATCCAGTGCAGCCCCGGTATCCTCGTATTCGCAGACGAGAGCGACCGGGCCGAAGCACTCTCCCAGCAGGCGTGAGCCGGGGTGAAGGTCCTCCAGCCGCACCAGGACGGCCTGCGGGGCGGCCACGTAGCCGTCAGCGGGGTCGGTCGGCGTTTCCCCGGTGACGACCGTCGGCGTGACGTTTCCCGCGACATCGGCGGCCTCGATGAGTTGCGCCACACCGGCCCGATAGCCGCACGCGATGCCGGCGGTCAGCAGCGGGGCCCGCGGGGCCTGCGACAGCCGGGCCAGCACTTCCTCGAAGATTCCGGCTCCCGCGGGGGCGAAGAGCAGCCCGGGTTTGGTGCAGAACTGGCCGGCACCGAGGGTGAAGGAGCCGACAAAGCCAGCTGCGATCCCCGCGGTGTCGGCCGCGGCATCCGTCGTGACGAAGACCGGGTTCACGGTTCCCATTTCGGCAAAGACCGGCACGCCGCGCGCGGCGGCGCGCTGCACGAGAGCCATCCCGCCGCCCTGACTGCCGGTGAACGCTACCGCCGTGACCTCGGAGGCGTCTACGAGCTGGAGGCCCGCGTCGAAGCCGACGACGAGCGCGTAGCTGCCTGCCGGGGCACCGGCCCGGTTGAGCGCGTTGGAGACCAGCTCCGCCAGTCGCATGCTGAGTCGCGGGTGGGCCGGGTGAGCCTTGACGATGACGGGACAGCCGGCGCCGAGCGCAGACGCCACGTCGTGGCCGATCACGCCGAACCCGAACGGGAAGTTACTCGCCCCGAACACCGCGACCGGGCCGAGGGGGATGTTCCAGCGGGACAGCGTGGAGTCGCCGCCGATGACTTCGGTGCTGGCACCCAGGTAGCTGCCCTCGGCCGCGACCGCGCCGTAGAAATCGGTGCTGGTGGCGCACTTGGCGAGTTCACCGCGCAGCCGGTCCGCGCCGAGGCCGGTCTCCTCTCCGGCGAGCTGAACGAGTTCGTCTTCGTGGGTTCGGAGGGATTCCGCAATCGTGGTCAGCCAGCCCTGCCGGGTCGCGGGGCTGGTGTCGGCGAGCTGGGATGCCGCGCCCTGCGCCCGCCGCAGGATCTCGGCGACCTGCTCCGGGGCAGTGTGAGAGACGCTTCCGTGCTGCGCGCCCGTGCGGGGGTCGTAGCTCGGGTCAACGGCCGAGTCGACGGCCGGTGCGAATGTTTCGGTCACGCGTGCACCGCCGCAGCGCCGACGGTCGATTCGGCATAGATGGTCTCGACGGCTGTCCGGAGCACGGCGAGCCCGTCTTCGAGTAGATCCTGTTCAATAACGAGCGGGGGCAGCAGACGGATGACGTTGCCGTATGTGCCGCAGACGAGCACGAGCACCCCCTGTTGGTGACAGCGGGCGGCAACGGCGGCGGCGAGCTCGGGGCGTGGTTCGAGGGTCCCGGAGTCGGCGAATTCGATTGCGAGCATGGCGCCGCGGCCACGGAAGTCGACGATGGGGGAATCCTCCGCCACGAGCGGCTCCAGGAAGCGGCGGGCCGTGCTCTCGATTCGCAGTGCCCCGGCGAGCAGGTCGCCGTTCTCGAACGCCTCGAAGACGCCGAGCGCGGCCGCGCAGGCCAGCGGATTGCCGGCGTAGGTGCCGCCGAGTCCCCCGGTGTGCACGGCGTTCATCAGTTCGACGCGGCCGGTCACGGCTGTCAGAGGCAGTCCTCCGCCGAGCGCTTTGCCCGTGACAAGGAGGTCCGCGGCAACGCCCTCGTGCTCGCTGGCGAACATCGTGCCGGTGCGGCCCATGCCGGCCTGCACCTCGTCGAGCACGAACACGATCCCGTGCCGGGCCGCGATGTCGCGGAGCCCGGCCAGGAAACCGGGAGCCGGCACGATGAAGCCGCCCTCGCCCTGGATGGGCTCGATCACCATGGCGGCGAAGGTCTCGGGACCGTGCTCGGCCAGAACAGCCTCGACCCCGGCGACCGCCTCGGCGGTGGCGTTCTCCGCGCCGCTCGGCCATCGCAGCGGAGCCGCCATCGGCGCACGCACGATCTCGGTGGGGAACGGCCCAAAAGTGATCTTGTAGGGCTTCTCCTTGGCGGTCATGGCCATAGTCAGCAGGGACCGGCCGTGATAGGCGTCGTCGAAGACCAAGACCCTGGCCCGGCCGGTTGCGGCCCGGGCGATCTTGATGGCGTTCTCCACAGCCTCGGAACCAGTGGAGAACAGCGCCGTGCGCTTCTCGAAGTCGCCGGGCGTGTGGGCGTTCAGCCAGGCGCAGACCGCCGTGAACGACTCGTACTCGGTGACCATGAAACAGGTATGCGTGAAGCGGGCAAGCTGCGCGCTGACGCGCGCCTGCACGAGCGGATTGGCGGCTCCGACGCTGGTGACCGCGATACCCGAGGCGAAGTCGATGATGCGGTTGCCGTCGACGTCCTGCAGGATGCCGCCCTCGGCCCGTTCGATGAACACCGGCAGCGCGGTCCCGAACCCGCTGGAGACCTGTCGCATCCGCTCGGCCTGCAGCGCATTGGACCGAGGGCCCGGGATAGCCGTCCGGAGGAGTCGGGTCTGGGGAACGGTCGCTGTGTCCATCGACTAAAGGTAGGGCAGGCCACGCCGCTTGACATCGTATGAAACGTCTAAGAAGGCCGGGCGGCGTGGCTAGAATATCCAAGATATTGGCCTTTCAGAGTCGAAAAGGAACCCCATGGTGACGATCAGCCTCACCCAACTGCAGGATCAGCTCGGCAGCGACCTCCAGTCAGACGGTGGCGGGCGACCGACCCGCCGCGACCTCACGGGAGTCCACATCTCCGAGCTGACCGACCCGACTCCGTACCTGGGCGGCGGCGAACTACTGCTGACCACGGGAATCCCGCTGGCCGGAACCGACGAGCATGTACGCCGATACGTGCGGCGGCTCGTCGACCACGGGGTGTCAGCCCTCGGGCTGGGCCTCGGCGCGGGCACCGACCACGTTCCGCCGCACCTCGCCGCCGCGTGCCGCGAGGCGGGGCTGGCGCTGCTGATCGTTCCGGACGGAACCCCCTTCCTGCAGGTTTCCCGGGCGTACTGGGACATCGTGGGCCGCACCGAACAGGCCGATTTTGCAGCGAACCTGGGGCTGCAGACCTCGCTCGCGCGCGCCGCCACGCGGCCGGGAGCGGCAGCATCCGTGGTGAAGGTCCTGGCCGAAGCGCTGGGCGGCTGGGCCGCGTACCTGCCGGCCGACGGCACGCCGGAGTCTCTCTGGCCAACGACCGAGAGCCGGGTGCTGCCGAAGCTCCGAGAGGAGACGGCCCGGCTGAACCTGGCCGGCACGCACGCCGCAGCGACCTTCCCGCTGCTGGGAACGGATGTCGTCGAGTACTCCATCGTGTCTGGCCGGCGAACCGCCGGGTTCCTGGCGGTCGGAGCCGGGCGGGCGCTCCGCCCCGCGGACCGGCAGCTCATGCTGACCGGCTGCATGCTGCTGTCGATCACGGCGCAGCAGGACTGGGAAATGCGCCGGGCCAACGCGATCCTGGGCGGAACCGCCACTACCCTGCTCCTGCACGGCTACGTCGACGCCGCGCGCCTTGCTGCGGTGGAGTTGGGACTGCCCCCGGTGACGGACCGGGTGCGGGTCCTGGCCGTCACCGGCGAGCAGGTGGACCTACTCTCTACCGAGGAGCTCGCCGATGCGGTAGCCGCGATGGCGACGCGGGAGGATGCCGCGGAGCTGCGGCAAAGCATCCGGCGCTCGAGCCTGCGGTGTATCTTCGACGGACTCAGTTACGTGGTCCTGGACGTGCCGCACGTCGCTCCAGACGTCGCTGGCGGCGCAGCTGCATCGGCCAAGACGGTGAAACTGGAGCATCCGGCGCCTGTGCCGAGGCGACTGCCGGGTGTCGCTCCCGACCGACTAGGGGCCGCGATGAGCGGTCCGGTGCTGCCGTCCCAGGTCTCTGGCATCGTGGTTGAGGTGGGCCGGGCCTGCCGGCGGGCAGCGCCGGGACAACTGGTACAGATGGAGAACGTTCTCGACCCGCTGGCCGATTCCTGGGTCGAAGCGCTCAAGGGCTACACCAGGGCGGATCTCGTGGATACCGTGCGCTGCTACCTGCGCCATCGCGGCCAGTGGGAGACGACCGCTCGGGATCTGCAGCTGCACCGCAATTCGCTGCGGCACCGGATCGAGATCGCCTCCCGACTGATCGACGCGGACCTCGACGATCCCGATGTGGCGGCGAACCTGTGGCTGGCGCTGCGCGGCGTCACCGCGCAGCCGGTTCAGCCTGCTTAGCCCCGGGGTGCGACGAGAACCGCAGCGCCGGTGAGCCAGGTGCGAATGGAGTCGTTGTGCTCGCCGAGGGCCGGCGGCGCGCTCGTGCGCGGGGCCAGCGGCGGCGTCCAGCTGACGGGGTGCCGAATCTGGCGGCCCATGGTGGCACCCGAGGCGTCCTGCACCTCGATCGTCGGCTCCAGGCCCAGTGATTCGGCGAGCTCGATGCCCTCGGCGATGGTGGCAACCTGCCCGGCCGGTACGCCGGCATCCGTGAGCCGGTTCTGCCAAGACAGCGCCGGAGCCTCCGCGAGGCGCGCTTCCAGGAGGAGCACGAGTTCCTCACGGTGGTGCACACGGGCCGAGTTGGTCGAGAAACGCGGGTCGGTTGCGAGTCGCTCGTCGCCGAGCACCCGGGCGAGCTTGGCGAACTGGCCGTCGTTACCGCAGGCCACGGCCAGTGGTCCGTCCGCGCAGGCAAGCAGCTGGTACGGCACGATCGACGGATGCCGGTTGCCCATTCTTCCGGGAACCACGCCCGCGCCGAGGTACGCCTGCGCCTGGTTGGCGAGCGCCCCCTGCAGGCTCGACAGCAGGTTCATTTCCAGCCGGGCACCGAGGCCGGTGCTCGCTCGGGCCGTCAGGGCGGCGAGCACGCCGATGGTCGTGTCTTTCGCGGTGAGCACATCTACGAGAGCGACGCCCGCTTTCATCGGGCCACTCTCGTCCCCCGTGACGCTCATCAGCCCGCCCAGCGCCTGGACCATGAAGTCGTAACCGAGCAGGTCGGCCCCACCGCCGCTGCCGAAACCGGTGATCGAGGCGTAGATGAGGCCGGGGTTCTCTGCCTTGAGGCTCTCATAGCCCAGGCCGAGCCGGTCCATCCCGCCTGGCTTGAAGTTCTCGACCACCACGTCGGCCCTGAGGGCGAGAGCGCGCGCGACGGCGAGGTCGGCGTCGTCGGTGAGGTCGAGGCAGAGGGATTCCTTGTTGCGGTTCACGCTCTCGAAATAGGTGGCCCCCGTGGCGGAGAACGGCGGACCCCAGCTGCGGGTGTCGTCACCGCTGCCCGGCCTCTCCACCTTGACCACCCGTGCTCCCAGGTCGGCCAGCGTCACGGTGGCCAGCGGACCGGCCAGTACCCGGGAGAAGTCCGCGACCAGGATCCCGGCGAGCGGCTTCGAGGTTGGACTCCGGCTGACTTCGAACTGATTCTGCACTCGTGCTCCGTTGACTCGGTTCGGATGATGTTCGGGTTTCCTCGAATCTAGTGGCGAGTCAGAGCGGTTTCATTGGACGGATCATCCAGAGTCTGGACATGTCTGCACCCAGCCTGCGGACATCCGATGCACGGATGCCCGGTTCAAACACCGCCACGCGGTGGAACCCGATTTGGGTGATGGATGCCGCGACGCCGGCCAGTACAAGGGCGATATTTGTTGCCCGGCCGATGCCCGGTTCGAGCACCCCGCCGCACCAGACCGGAACACCGGGCACGTCCGTGACACCGTGGATAACGCTTTGCTAACGCGTCGAATAGCGGACGTCCTCCTGGAGGTGTGGAGGGTCAACGGGTGGGACGGCGACACCGTCAATGCGGCGCCCGATGAACACGATGCTTTCGGCTGGTTCAGTTTGGACGAGGCGACGTCTTTGGACCTAGCTGATGATGAGTACCCAGCGCTCTTCAAACAGGTGCTGACCTAATCCCTGAGGGACCGGTTCCCACCTGCCGGCCGGCCCAGAGAGCCGAGGCCAAGCTAGCAGAGCCTTGGACGGCCATACGGGCACTGGATCGGAACCGTAACGACTGCCGTACGCCCTCAGGGTTCCCAATTCGGAAACTCGTTTGAGTCCGCAGAGCGAGTCGGGGGCCGGTGTCGATGCGAGACTGGGCCCGTGCTGGAAAACAACGAACGTCGTCTCGTGACTGCCGCCGAAGCGATAGTGCGATCACTGCCAGACGATGACACGCACACGGTCGCCTCGGCGGCCATGGATACCCAGGGCAATGTCCACACGGGCGTGAACGTTTTTCACTTCACGGGTGGGCCATGCGCCGAACTCGTCGTCATTGCAGCCGCCGCGCAGGCCCTCGCCGGCCCCCTCGTCACCATCGTCGCGGTCGGTGACCGTGACCGTGGTGTGCTCGCTCCGTGCGGACGGTGCCGACAGGTCTTGCTCGACCTTCACCCCGATGTGGCAGTCATCCTGCCCCTCCCCGGTGGCGACGTGACCGCGGAACCCCTACGCGATCTACTACCCCGCAGCTACTCGGCACCGGAGCCCGCATTCGGCCCCAGAATCGTCTACTTCAACCCTCGCTACTACGACAGCATTGCTTCGGGTCAGAAGACAATCACGATCCGCCACCACGATCCCGTCCAGACTGGATCGGCAGTGCTTGTATTCGACGACGGAGACACCATTCGGCGGCTCAACGCCAAGATCGAGAGCGTCGAATCACGCCGCTTTGATCACCTGAGCAACGACGACGCTCGCCAGGAAGACCTCCCCGACGCTGACGCTCTTCGCGGAGCACTGCGCACGCACTACCCGGACCTCGAAGGCCACGATGTCGTGGACGTAGCGACGTTTCACCTGGTGACTGCTTGACGCGGTCACGGTTCCGCTGCTGAGGGACTTCCGTCTGGCCTGGACGGCCGAGCCTGTCGTGCCAGACTCGCTGGATGGACCAGGCAAGAGACACGGAATTCGACACCATCCTGATCGGTGGTCGTGAGCAACGTGCGATCGTCATCGTCGATCACGACGACACATGGCCCTCAAAAGCAGCTTCCATGGCTCAAAAGATCCAGGACTCCCTGGGCCCAGCTGCGCTGTCGGTCGAACACATCGGTTCGACCTCAGTCCCTGGACTGGCTGCGAAATCGGTGATCGACATGCTGCTTGTCGTGGCCAACATTGACGACGAGGAGTCCTACCTTGTGCCAATGGAATCCATCGGGTTGCAGCTCCGTGTCCGAGAATACGGCCACCGGATGCTCCGCACGGCGGAGTTGGACTTCCACGTGCACGTTCTTCCGCCAGAGTCCGCTGAGCAAATCGACTACCTCGACCTCCGCGACTGGCTCCGGGTCAGCGCTGCAGACCGTGCACTCTACGAATCCACGAAGCGGACGCTCGCGGAGAACACATGGAGCGATATGAACCACTACGCCGATGCCAAGAGTGCAGTCATCCAGCAGATACTGACCCATGCACGCAACTGGCGAGCAGGACAGCCCACCAGCTGAACCGTCCCCACGGAACCACGTCCCGGCGACGGTTCCACCGATGCAACGGTCGCGGATCTGGTGCGGGGTGTTTTCATGGCGGGCGGCGAGTAGCTTGTTGCTATGACTGAGCTGTTGGCGGCTCGCGTGACTGTGCCGGATGCTGTCGGGCTCCCGTTCCATGTCGGCCGTGACTTAGCCGCCGAGTTTGGCGTCACTCTCGCTAACCCCGATCCTGATGGGCCGCCGATCGGTGGCCTCGCGTGGCCAGGGTCGTTCTACATCACGTCGCAGAACCCCCCTGCGGGCACTGAGCTTTACCTTTGACTCCGTCACAGTCGAGATCGTTGGCTATGGCGAGGCGGACCGCGATTCGCTTCGGAACTCTCCGGTCGCGCCGCCGGCGGACGAGACCCATGCAAAAGTAGAGCCGGTGAGTTTAGTCGACCTGACTCCGACCGCCAGCGTCGACCAGAACCCGGACTGACGATCGGTGGGTCTTGTCGCCCGCGTCCGTTGGCGGTTTCATTTCACCACGTAACGCGAGAGACCCTCGACGTGAGCGGGGTTCGGAGAAACGGCTGTTCCTACGTGTCAGGGCCAGTACCTCAGAGCAAGTCCGCCGTTTGACGCTCAGGGCGGATGTTCGCTGGATTTATTTGCCGGCCAGAAGAGCGAAATATCCCGGAATCTGCTGCGAAAGACCGGTGGATTTCATCGGGACCACTTCGATGTTCACCGGCCCGTCCGCGATCAACTGCCAGTCCGAATCCGAAAATGTGCTGTGCCGTTCCTGGGCGCCGAAACGCCCGGGGCGGGGCAGGTTTTCCAGGGCGCTCTGCAACTGCCGGGGTATGCTTCGCGGCGTGGCACCCAGCTGCTGCAGGTAGGCGAGGCTGTTTCCTTGGAAGTTGGTTTCGGCGAGGAACACCCGGCCGCTGCGCCCGATGACGGTTCGCAGGTTGGCAGCTAAGCTGGACTGTTTGTCGGGTTTCAGGACGTGAAAGACTCCGCGGACAAAAACGTTGGCAGGCCCCATCCGCTCCAACAGGTGCTCTCCCGCTCCTACTCCCGCAGCATCCATGACCATGAAGTCGGCGTTCTGGACGCCTTCAGCTTCCCTCCTCGCCAACTCGACCGCGCCGGTTGAAACATCGATGCCGAGCACGCTTGGAAAAAGACCAGCAAGCCAGCGGGTGTAGGTCCCGTTACCACACCCGACGTCAATCACCGGAAGAGCCGGATCAAAGTGGGCTACGACGGCGTCGGAGTACTGCGCATGCTCGGTCCGGGATCCGGAGTCCCACAGCACGTCTCCGGAACGGCCGGTGGTGTGGATTCCGCGCCAATACCCATCCCACGCGGCCGCCGGGTCTCTCGGTACCCGGGAAGTGAGGCGTACTACTGTTGGGACAAGCAGCATCTGTTCCCAAAGCTTTGACATGCCCTAACTCTACCGACGCTGCGCGAGACTCCGGAGCTGATCCAGTACCTTCGCGGGCGGCAGCGGGTAGCTGTAGTAATAGCCTTGCCCGTAAAGGCAACCCATGGCCTGCAACTGGATCGCCTGCTCGGCGGTTTCGATGCCTTCCACGATCGCTTTCAGTCCCGCAGAGGAAATCAGCTGAAGAATGGCAGCAATGAATTTCAACTGCTGCGGGTCCGAGCCCATGTCCTGAATCAGGGATTGGTCGACCTTCACAGTGTCCGCGGGAAGCGACCGGAGATAGCTGATGGACGAATAGCCGGTACCGAAGTCGTCAATTTGCAGCCCCACGCCCATGTCCCGCAGCCCGCTGAAGACCTGTTCTTCCGCCGTTCCCCTAGACATCAACACGGTCTCGGTGATCTCCAAAACCAAACGCCGCGGAGCTACGTGATGCCGGTCCAGCGTATCCCTGATGTCCTCCAGCAGATCACTGCGAAGCAGTTCGGCGGCGGAAAGATTGATGTGCAGACGGAAGTCCGTCAGGTCAGGTGCGGTTTCGCTCCAGCGTCTCATCTGGGCGACTCCTTCATGCAGCACCCACCGCCCCAGCTCTAGGATCAGGCCGGTTTCTTCCGCGATGCGGATGAAGCTGTCCGGCATAATAATTCCGCGCACGGGATGATGCCACCGAAGGAGGGCTTCGATGCCTATAACCCTGCCGGAGGCCAATTCGACCACCGGCTGGTACCGCAGTGCCAGTTCGCCGCCGGCAACAGCGCTGCGTAGTTCGGCGGTTATGCGCGAGCGTTCCCGGACAGCGACGAGCATATCGGGGTGGAAGAGCTGGACGTTGTTGCGACCCTGCTCCTTCGCCTGATACATGGCGATGTCAGCATCGCGCATCAGCGCCTCGGCCGGATACCCCGGCGTGCCGATGCAAACCCCGATGCTGGCCATTGCCCAGACCGTTTCGGTTCCGACACGCACGCTGTCCTGCAGTTGCTCGGATGCCCGCTGCGCAATTTGCAGGATCTCCTCTTCCGTGGCCTCGGTGATGACGATGGCAAATTCATCCCCACCCAGACGGGCCACTGTATCGGCGGCCCTGACGGCGGACCGGAGACGCTTGGCAACCTCGACCAGCACGGCGTCACCGGCACCATGGCCCAGAGTGTCATTTATGGCCTTGAAAGAATCCAGATCCAGCACCAGCACGGCCGGGGCTTTCCCGCTGTCCGCACTGGCCAGGATTGCCTCCTGGATCCGCTCGTTGAGCAGGGTCCTATTCGCAAGGCCTGTTAAGGCATCCGTCTTGGCCATCTGTTCCAGCTCAGCCTGCGCTCGCCCCAACATGGCCGTACGGTCGGCAACCCGCCGTTCCAGATCCGAGTATATATGGTCAAGTTCCTCCGCGAGCAGGTTGACACCCGTGATGACAGCATCGATGTCATCCCTACGTTCCGAAGTTTTCATGCGTGTGTCGAGCTCACCGGCAGCCAACCGGACAATGCCCTCCACCAACTGCTGCAGGCGCGGGTCCTCAGCGGCCTTTCCCGAGCTCATATCGTCCAAAGGTGCAATCCACGACGGGAAGTCTGGCCCTTTGCAGACCCCGGCCGAAGAACTGGTAACTGCCCCGGGGTCGCCCTGAATCGATCTGTCACGCGCTGAATCCTGCGGTCACCAGCGACCTCCGATGTGGGCCCACTATCGATACTCCACCAAGAGGAGTACCCACCCGAAGGCGCCTGCCAGCCCGACGGGCGGTCAGTAACCCTGCCGGTTGGCCGGAACGTGTCGGGCACCGCCACCGCCGGTTCCCCGCTCAAAGGACAGACGCCCGGTGTGGCCCTCATCGCGGCAGGCAGCACTTCCCGGCGCTCATGCACGGGCACTAAGCCAGTCCAAGGCCTCGCTGCGCGATGTAAAAAAACGAGTCGGACAAGGCGGGACGTGCACACCGAGGAAGAAGTTCGCCAGGACCCGATCTACAGGCGATTCGCCTAATAGAGCAATGCGTGAGGCGCTGCAGGGAATGGACCAAACAGCCCTGGCCTCACGGCTAACCGAACCGACCGCTGCCATATCGACGAGCATGGGATGCTCTTCCTGCTGGCAGACCTCGTTGACTTTCGCCATCGCGGCCCGAGCGTCCTCGACCTGAACGTGGACCCCGGGCAGCCAGCGCAGATGGAGAAGCCCGCTATCACTCATTTCAATGCTGAGCTTTGCCTCGTTTGCAGCGACCGGATCCACCACCACGTGTCCTCCCCCGAGCACGCCGCCGAACCATTCAGCCGCTCCTCAAAGGTACTCGGGTTCATCG
Organism: Cryobacterium sandaracinum; assembly: GCF_004403415.1. Lineage (NCBI taxonomy): Bacteria > Bacillati > Actinomycetota > Actinomycetes > Micrococcales > Microbacteriaceae > Cryobacterium > Cryobacterium sandaracinum. The sequence goes on along the minus strand of NZ_SOGO01000022.1, from coordinate 14,450 downwards.
ATTTCTCCCGTCACGAGGACGGTGGGTTGCAGGCGGAGAGCGGTTCTTGCCTCTGCAGGCACGGAGGATGCAATGTATTAGTGCGAGTATCCAAATGCCGGGTCCAATACCGATCAGGTATGCAGGTTACTGATCTCACAGCGGCCATGAACGAATTACGACTGAGCGACCTCTCACGGGACATCCGGAGCTCCTACACGGCAAAAAGCTGGGGCCTGTCTCCCGACGTAACTGTGGGCGGAGTGGCCCCGGGCTGCTCCCCAAGGTTCGTTTTTGTTTATCGCGGGTCAGTTGTTGGTCACGAGGCCAGTTGCAGAATCGAAGGTTACGCCGGCACCGGAGGAGTCGTCGATGATGCGGATCCGCTTTACGCAGGGAAGTCAAGGAGGAGCTCGGTCTCGAGGTCGACATTGTCGCCGTGGTCGATAGCTATGGTGGCGTCGACTTGACGAACGAGTATCCGAACGGTGACGTCGTGAGCTACGTCACGACCGTCTACCTCTGCCGCCTTGCCGAGGAACTGCCAGTCCTCGAAACGGAAGAGTTGACCGCTGTCGGCTGGTTCTTTCCCCTCCAGATCAAACAGCTCGATCGGTTCGAATGGATAGATCGAGTCATTGACGACATCGGGCCCAGCTTGAACGGGCTCGATTCAGCCCAAACGGTACCCTCTCACGCGATCACCTAGGAGACAGCAGCCTGGACATCACGTTTACCGCGCTCGACCTGCCAGCTGACCACGCTGCACTGATGCAGTTCATGATGACTAACGAGTTCCCCTTCCACGTGAACGCCAGACCGTCCCGCACGGATCTCGAGCGAAAGACCTCCGAGGGAGCATTTGGCGGCCCCGCTCACGCGAGCTTCTGGGTCCAATCGGAATCCGAAGGGCGCGTAGGCCTCGTGATCCTTGAAGACCTCCTCGACGACGCACCCTTGTTCGACCTGCGGCTATCCGCGAACGCTCGGGGCCGCGGGTTAGGCGCGCCCATTCTGCAGGCCCTCACCGCCGATGTAATCAAGCGATGGCAACCGATTCGAGGGGCAAACCCGCGAAGACAACATCGCGATGCGTAAGACTTTGCGTCGCTCAGGGTTCATCAAGGAAGCTCACTACCGCGAGGGCTGGCCCGTGACCGGCGCGCGCCCGTTGGCATCAGCCGCCTATGCGATTCCTCGTCAAGATTGGGAATCAGGCGAGACCACAAACTTCGTTTGGGAAGATCTCACCGTCTGAGGGATAAACCGTCCCGGTAACCGTTCGCTTTCCGGAGACCGCTCGCGACCGGCGGGCAGCAGCGCGTCAGTCGCCCTGATGCTGATCAAGAGCGCTCTTGAGGGATCAAGCCGCGACACATCCGCTCGGTCGGTCGAAGCGTAAGGCAATCCGCATGATGTCTACGTTGCCAATCCTTGTCTCTACGGCATCGGACAGGGCCGCTGAGGGCCAAAAAGTCACTGAAGTTGTGGCAGACGCGGACCGCTCGCGGGCCCCGGCCTGGTCCCGGAGCTTCTGGTCACCTCTCTCGAGGCGAGCCTGGATTTCTGGTGCCGCCTGTGCGGATTCGAGGTGCTCTACGATCGCCCCGACGAGGGGTTTGCCTACATCACCAGCGGCACGGCGCACATCGTGCTCGAACAAAGAGGATCAGGATGAAACTGGATACCTGCCGCCTTGGAGCCGCCTCTCGGCCGCGGGATCAACTTCCAGATCACTGTGGCGTCGATAGAACCGCTGCTGAGCGCTCTTGACGCCGCGAGCTGGACCCTCTTCATGGAGCCGGAGACGAAAGTGGTACCGGACCGGCATTACCGAGGCCGGAGTGGCCCAGTTCCTGGTGCAAGACCCGGATGGATACTTGATCCGGTTCCAAGCAGCCCTTGGCCGCAGGCCTGCCGAGAATGGCACCCTCTAACACTGCAGCCGAACGCCGCTCCGAAGGAGCGGGCTCACTCCGACTTGGCCGGTTGCTCGAGAAGTACTGTGGAACGCATGACTCCAACGATGCCGATCGTCGTCTCTGCGACATCACCGACGTCCGCTGAAGCCAAGGACGTGTCGCTTCGGTACTACGAGGACATTGTGGGTCGCTACCACGGGCGACCCGCGTCTCGGCAGGAGACCCTGGATGCCCAGGCCGGATACCCCAGTAACGACCTGGTCGCACCACTCGGCCTCCTTCTGCTGGCCCGCCAAGGAGCCAGCGTTCTCTGCTGTGCAGGAATGCGGGTGCGCCCCGGCGACATCGGCGAGGTGACCAGAGTCTTCGTGGAACCGGCGGCGCGCGGTAAGGGCGTGGGTCGCCTGCTCATGAAGGAACTAGAACGCAAATCCCGCGAACTAGGACTCGACGCATTGCGGTTGGACACACGAACGGACCTCGCCGAAGAGCGAAGCCTGTACGCGTCCCTTGGCTACATCGAAGGAGCCCCACACACCACGGACCCATACGCGAACCACTGGTTCCGGAAAGAACTGGCGTGAATTCCGATTCTTGAGGGCCAGCGAAGGACTTAGTCGGTTTATAGTACCCGGTCCGGGTTCGGCCTCTGACACAGGCTGTTCAGATTTAGATCTTTGAAGTTCCTTGGACGAATCAGCGTCGGAGCTTGTGGCTAGCACGGAGCTTCTGAGGGCACTGAACCATCGAATCGATGGGCGACGATCGCGGCGTGGGACCGCTTGCCCGGATCGGTTCGGGTGTTCACCGCGTGAACGTCAAACCCTGCGGCCTCGAGCTGCGAACTCATCTCACCGATAGGCCAGAAGTAGGCGGTCGTAACGGCGTGCGGAAACGGCTCGACGGTGTCGCCCTCGAAGAAACCGAGGAGGAGGCTGCCTCCAGGAACAATACAGCGGGCGAACTCGCGCAAAACCGCTGGCAAGTCACTCGGGGAAAGGTGAATAACGGAATACCACCCAAGAATTGCAGCTGCGTATCCGTCCCGGACAGGACTGCCCCGAGTTCAGTTGACTCAAAGGGTTAGTGGTTTCAGGCGGCCTTGAGGGCCACGTTTATTGTCTCAAACTCGATCGGGGTGAGCCTACCGAGGCGGCGCTGCCGGCGCTTTCGGTGGTAGGTGCGCTCGATCCAGACCACCATCGCCAGGCGCAGTTCCTCCCGGGTTGACCACCGCTGACGATCGAGGACGTTCTTCTGTAGCAGGGCGAAGAACGACTCCATCGCGGCGTTATCGCCGCATGCGCCAACGCGGCCCATCGACCCGGTGATGCCGTTGTTCTTCAGCACCCGCAGGAACGCGTTGGAGCGGAACTGCGAGCCTCGGTCGGAGTGCAGGATCGTGCCGTCGATGGTGCGCTGGCCGATCGCGTTCCGGGCGGCTGCGACGGCCAGGGACGCCTTCATCCTGGAGTCGATCGAGTACCCGACGATCTTGTTCGAGTAGACGTCTTTGATCGCGCAGAGCTAGATCTTGCCCTCGTCGGTGCGGTGTTCGGTGATGTCGGTGAGCCAGAGCTGGTTCGGGCGTGTCGCGGTGAATTTCCGTTTGACGTGGTCGGCGTGGACGGGCGTGCCGGCCTTGCGCGTGAGGCCGCGTTTCTTCGCGAACACGGACCAGAGCCGTTGCTGCGAGCACAGCCGCCAGACCCGGTTCTCACCTGCGGTGAGGCCGACCTGGCCGAGCTCGTCGGAGATGAACCGGTAGCCGAACGCGGGGTTGTCTCGGTGGATATCCCAGGCGGCGTTGGTGAGGTGGGCGTCGTCCCAGTCGCGCTGGGAGATGGGGTCGCGCTTCCATTGGTAAAACGCTTGTTTGGAGAAGCGCAACACCCGGCAGGTCACCGTGACGGGGACACCGTCGACGGCAAGTTCAAGGACCAGTGGGTAGATCATTTTGGGTTGACGTCCCGGGACAGATAGGTGACGGCACGGCGCATGACCTCGGCTTCCTGCTCGAGCAGCCGAATGCGCTTCTTCGCATCCCGCAGCTCAACGGACTCTTTCTCGGTCACGCCCGGCTTCACGCCTTCCTCGACGTCGGCTTTCTTCAGCCAATTCGCCAGGCAAGACTCCGAGATCCCGAAGTCTTTCGCGATCTGATTCAGCGGGGCTTCGTGCTTCCGGGCGACCGCGACAACATCGCAGCGGAACTCGGATGGATAGGGCTTGGGCATGATGACATCCTTCCAGCGAAGACGAATCTCCACAGGTTAGGAGTCAACCAAACCGGGGACAGTCCCCTTCCTATTTCAGCGGTCGGCTGTCACCAACCTGGCGGCTCAATTCACCGAGCGCGCCGCCAGTGCCTTGGTGAGGGAGCTTGTGGAGGTTGTGGAGCTGTTGATGCGCCAGTCGGTCTCCTTGAGGAAGTGGAACCAGACGAAACCGGTGACGTCGGGTTGCTTCGCCAGGTAGGCCACCAAGGCGGTGTTCCACTTCGACTTCGACCCGCCGGCCTCGGCGGACGAGGTTTCGGCGATAATGATCTGCTTCCCGGGCGCCAGTGCGCGCAGTTGGGCGAGCCCGGTGTCGAAGAGGGCCGCTGGTGCCTGCCAGGTGCTCCAGGCCGCCGACGTACCCCAGTTGTACCCGTCCAGCGCAACGACGTCGACGTACGCGGCGCCGGGGTAAAGGCCGGCCAGCGGGGTCGAACCGGTGTACGGGATGTTCGGGCTCCAGACCCAGGACACGTTGGTGGCTCCGGCTGCGGCGACGACTTCGTGCACGTGGCGCCAGGCCGCAACGTAGTCGCCCGGGGCGTTGCCGTTAACGCTATCCGCCCAGGGATACCAGTTGCCGTTCATCTCATGGCCGTAGCGAAGCATCACCGGCTGCCCCCAGGCGGCCAGGGCCTGGCCCCACTGGGTGAGGTAGGTGTCGTAGGTGCCGTCAGTGATGCGAGTAGAAGAGTAGGCCGGCTGGCTTAGCCCGCCGCCCCAAACCCAGGGTTCCCAGGTGATTAGGCTCGTGGCTCCGCGCGCCCGCACGGAGTCGAGTTCGGCGATCGACAAGGCCTGGTTGAAGTCTTTGTACGACATCACGATCGAGGGGCTCTCGTTTACGAGAGTGGCGACCGCGTCCAGTTCGGAATTCGCCAGGGCGCCGCCCGGGGTGGCCACCCCGAAACGTAGACGGGACGCGCTGATTGGGGCGCTCGTTGTAATGGCCTGCTGGGTGAGGGTGGTGGTGGCTGCCGGGTCCACCGCGGTGGAGACGGGGGCGAAGCTGACGGTGAAGGACGCGCTGGCCGTCACGGTGCCTACTGTTGCCGTCACCGGCAGGATGCTGGTTGTGGTGTTGGGAACCGTCAGATCGGCGCTGAAGGTTCCGTTCGCCCTGGTTTGAACCGCAAGACGGGTAGTTCCCATGGTCACCGTGACCGCGGTGTTTCGCGGAAATCCGCGTCCGCTGGCGGTGAGTGTGGAGCCGGCCGGGCCGGTGTTCGGGCTCAATGAGAGAGTGGTGGCACTCGACGCGGCCGACGCGCTGGGGGCGGCAGCCATGCCGGTGGATCCGGCCAGGATGGTAAGTAACACGACCGAAACCGCGACCGCGGATCGGATGTGACGGTGTGCGCGCATGGAAGCTCCCGGGTGGGGAGATTCACTCGGATACCACGGCACAATGCCGCAGTGAAAATCTCTTGTGTCGTCAGAGTAGGGCATCAAGGGGGCCCGCGGAATCGGTGGGTCTGCTGGCCGCTACTATAAAAAAACAGTAATGCGCGTGTACTTGGGGCCAGCACGTTGGGGCATCCAGGAGGGTGGTGGCGTGCGAGGAGAGTCGCGCCGTGCCTGCTGGCGGATCCGGCTCGCCCGGGAACACCGCACTCCTGCGGGACGCCAAGGAGCAGAGCCTGGTCACCTGCGACAAATCGCCCCTTTCACCCGAGTGCACCTCCACGCGGGCGAGAGCGAGGCCGTTCAACTCGCCCTCGAACCGCGGAGCTGTACCCACTGGGATGAGAACGCCGCGGCGTTGCGCATTGTCGGCGGTACTTACACCGTCACAGTCGGCATCCTCGGGGCCGGCGGCTGGACCAAGGAGGCCACATTCCCGCTGAGAAGACTGAATCAGCCCGACTTGTCCCCGTCTTGAGCCGGAGCCAGGAAAGCGCCGACCAGCACGCTGAAGAATTAAAAGTTTCGAATGCTTTCGGCGGCAACAACGACCTCATTGCTCACCCGAATATCGATCTCGGCGTCGTCCCCACTCCGGGTCCGCAACGCAGAGTGCTAAATTACTTAGTAGGTCATCGCTAGTTCGGATGCGTTCAGCGACGTTTAGCGTCGCGATTGAGCGGCCGCGGAGATTTCGGATTGACGTTGTCCACCTCCCCCTTGATGGGGGCGGTATCGACACCCCTACCGAATTACAGATCGGACCCGCATGTTCAGCAACCTAACCGGATGGCATTCCCTGATCATCCTTGCAATCGTCGTGCTTCTCTTCGGCTCGTCCAAACTTCCCGCCCTTGCTCGCAGCCTTGGGCAGTCGACAAAGATTTTGAAGAGCGAAATGCAGAGTAAGACCCCCGCCGAATCAGGCCTCGATGCCCCGGTGGCCGCTACACCCGAGTCACCGGAGCCTGCCCCCCGTCTCTGAGACGGTGCCAAAGGGCATACAAGGAACGCCCGCGATATCGTCGCGGACGTTCCTTTTTTCGTAGCTGGTCCGGGGTCAGCCGGAGATGACCTTCCCGCCCTCGCTGCCCTGCGTGTCCTGGTTGAGCTGGGCGTCGGTACAGACCCGTCGGACCTTTACAACCTGCACGGTCAACGTCAACCAGATGGCGGCGACGATGGTGAAGATCGCTATGACCGTGACCTTTCCCGTCGTGACAAAGGGTTTGGGTTCGGCCGGATGGTATGCCGACTGGCCCACCGTGACATTCACGGTTACCGAGTCTGTGATCGGTTGCTCGCCCATAGACGGTGTGTAGTGGGCGAAGAATTCCTGCGGCCCGGCCTCTGACGGCCGGTACAGGTGGTCAGAGTCTCCGCCCAGGGTCAGGACGGCGACGCCCGTGGTATCGGTGGCGATTGTGCCCAGGGGAAGGAGCCGTTCCCCCAGTGCGCTCGTCGTCGTGAGGAATTCGACATCCCCCTGGGACATGGGTCGACCGTCCGGATCGGTGAGGGTCGCGGTGAGCCGCACTAGGCCGGTCGCTTCCACCCCGGTCAGGGCGATGGATGCCGTGTCTGACGTCGTGTCCGCCTGAGCGGGAGCCGCAGCCCCGATTGCCGCCCCACCCATCAGCCCCACGAGCAGGACGACGATACCCACGGATCGGGCCATCCGCCCGTTACCATCGACCTTTTGCCCGGATTCTGCTTTCCGGATAGTCCCATTCGCGGCGTCGATCTCCTCGATCTCGTCGATGGACAACAGGGGCACCACCCGGAAGAGCAGCATGAGCAGCAGCGGAACGGCGGCCGCTGCGGCGAGGGTCATGGCCACTCCGACCCATGTGATTCGAAAGTCGCCGAAGGTTCCGGTCATGTTGTCGAATGTGGCCGGAGCAACGACCATGAGCATCCGTTTCAGCCACATTGCCGGAACGACGAGGGCCGCCGCTGTGACGATGCCCCACACATTCCTGGTCCAGGGTAACGCCATGATCACGATCGGCAGTACGCCCCCGACGATAACGAATAGCCAAAACCAGACGGCCAGGCGGCCGAGCAGGAGCTCGTGAAACACTGCGAGGGTGTCTGGTTCACCGATGTACGCGCCAGGCAGGAGATCCGCAAAGGTCATATAGAGATAGGTCGCGGAGAAAGTGACCAGCAGCATCCCGAGACGGACGAAGTGTCTTGGGGTGATAAACGCCTCCAGGTGGTAGCCACGACGGAATGACGCGACGACAAGGATGACCAGCGCTACGCCCGAGTAGAGTGCTGCGACGACGAAGTACGGCGCCCAGATGCTTTCATTCCACCAGGGGCGGTTGGTTAGGGTGAAGGCCCATGACAGCACGGAATGCACCGACACCGCCAAGGGAATGATCATGATCGACACCAGTCCAAGTGACCGGTTCAGCACCCTCCGTTGTACAGGGTTACCCACCCAGCCGCGAGATAGGACTCTGTACAAGCCGGCTCTGAACCGGCCGAGCCGGTGCGGGCCCTCACCATGCAGGATGGCCATGTCCGGCACGAGTGGCAACAGGAAGAACACCAGGGATGCGGCGGTATAGGTCATCACGGCGATAAAGTCCCAGAACACTGGGGCCGCGAAGTTTGGTTGGGTCAACAGCTCCCAGACTCGCTCCGGGCGTCCCAGGTGCGGGATGATGAGTGCCGTGCCCACGAGCACAGTTACTACTGCGGTGCCCTCGGCAAGCCGGGTGAGCGGTGCACGCCAGTCGGCGCCGGTGAGGCGCAGGATCGCGGAAACCACCGCTCCGCCGTAACTGACCCCAATGAATGTGATCACGTCGGCGATGTAGATGCCCCAGAACGCCTGATCGTTGTAACCGGCGACGCCCATCCCAAACACAAGCTGTACGATCCAGGCGACGACACCGGCCAGGACCACAATGCCGAGGGCGGTGATCGCGTACCAGTAGCGGCGGCTGGGGGTCCCGAATGGGCGAAGCGCTGCGGCCCGGACCGGGTTGCTCACGAGAGGTCCTGTCCGTGGCCGCGAATGTAGTAAACCCGCGGGTTGGTCCCGAGTTCCTCCTTGAATCGCACGGCGTCGTTCTCTTTGAGAAATTCGGAGAGTACCTTGACGTCACCGAGGCCATTCACGGCGACGTCGGTGATCAGGTCGCCGACATACATGACACCCATTGGGCAGCCGGTCACGCACGCGGGTAGTTCACCGTACGGCAGTCGGTCTGCGCATAGAACGCACTTGCCGACTGTTCCCTTCTGTTGGGGCACCGGCATTTGCGGCGTCGGAGGGAACGGCATCATGGTGACTGGTTTTGGTTCGTTCCAGTTGAAGTAGCGCGCCTCGTAGGGGCAGGCCGCCATGCAGGCCCGGGAGCCGACGCAGGTGTTCGGGTCGACGAGGACGAGCCCTTCGTCAGTGCGGAAGGTGGCGCTCACCGGGCAGACCGACAGGCACGGCGGGTTCTCACACATCATGCACGGCCGTGGCATCGGATAGGTGCCCCCTGTGCTGTCCTCCATCGAATACACCTTTATCCAGGTCTGCTCCTCCGGTAGCTTGTGCCGCTGTTGACAGGCGATTGTGCACGCTTTGCAGCCGTCGCAGCTTCGGAGGTCGATGACCATGCACCACGCGTGCTCCGGTCCTTTCCCCTTCTTTCCATTCGTTCCTCCCTGCCCGGTTGTCGCCTCCGCGTCGTCGTTGAGGAACCCGAGGGCTATGGCACTTCCGCCGGCTGCCGCGATCCCGAGGGTGGCGAGGAGGTTGCGACGGCTGAGAGTGTGCCCCTTACCTGCCACGCCGGCACCGGTCTTTCTCACCCGGTTGTCGCCTGCCTCGACTGGCTCGTCTGCTTTATTAGACATTCGAATGTCCTGCCAAACTGCTTGGTGTTCGTGAGTGGAACGGGTAAGCGCTGCGTTCAGCGCTCGGAGACACGCCGTGGGATGCGTCGTGGGATTGCCGGGGCGAACGTCACCAGTGCGGCGGCGGCCGCGATCAGCGCGAGAGCCGATCCGGGAATGCCCCACATTGTGAAGTTCATAACCACGGTCGGGCCCACGACCAGTGGGGTGAAAGAGTCGATGGTCATCGGTGCGGAACCATCCAGGTTGTGTCCCATCTGCCAGAGGTGGAACTGCACATCGGCCAGCGCCCCGACAGGTATAAGCCACAATCCGGTGCAGGCGAGACGTCGCCACCAGGCTCTGTCCGCCGCTGTCGCAATGATTACTCCCAGCACAGCGAGCAGGATCACAAACGGCCACAGCGTCATCTCGGGCATCCCCGTAGCGTCGAAGCGCGGCATCCCGATGTAATGCGAGAGCACCGTGATCTCACTCAGGTCGCCACTGACGCTGTTGCCGTACGCTTTGATGTCGAGGCCGGCTGGGTATTGGGGGGCGAGGAACCTCATTTGCCAGATCGGCAATGTGGCAGCGACGAGTACCAAAGCGATCCCGGCGGCACCGGCTACGATCCGCGCGATTCCGATTCGCGTCACCGAACCTCGCCGGAAAAAGCGGGCGAAACCTTCGGTTCCTGCCGTCATGAGACCGTCAGCGTTCCTTCCATTCCGCCTGACCGATGCCCGGGTATCGAGCAGTACACCGCGTATGTGCCCGGTGCGAGGGTGACGTCTGCCTCGACGGTTTCACCGGCATCAGCCATGAGATGCACATGCAACTCATCGATCAAGAGGTCATGCCCTGTCGTTCCCTTGTTCGTGAAGCGGATCGTCGTTTCGCCCGCGACCGCAGTGAGGGCGGCCGGCGTAAAGGAGAACTCCTTGCCGACCACGGCAAGCACCGCGGTGGACGAGCTGGACGAGGACGTCGCCGACCGGTCAGACTGAGCCCCGCCGGTGCTGCATGCCGTCGCCAGCAGGACCACGGTCAAGAACAACGATGCAAGGCCCGCGCGTCGCGAGGATGCCGGCCTCATCAGGCACCCGCCGGTGCTACAAGCAGCCACCCGTACATTTCCATGTGCATGGCAGAGCAGAACTGAGCGCAGTAGAAGGCGAACGATCCCACCCGGTCGGCGGTGAACTCCACGCTCACGGTCTCCCCCGGGTCGAGCGTGGCCTGAAGGTTGTGATTGGGCACTGCGAATGTGTGTGTGGCGTTTTCCGCTGTCTCGATGTTGGTCAGGTGGATGCGCAGCTTCTCACCGACAGTGACCGGGATCTGCTCCGGAGTGAAGTGGCTGCGCATGACAGTCGCGTAGACATCGACGAAGCCGTCCGCGCGCACGATTCGCTCCTGCCCGGAGGCGGTCGCGAACTCCGATTTAGCCATGGTCTCCGGGCTGGTACCCGGAGGGTAGACCGTGAGCGGGTTGAGCCGGTCGACGCTGATAATCTGCGCATAGTGCGGCTCGGATCCGCCGAGGGGCAAACTGCTCAGCACGCGTGGCGGCGTGTGATTAATGTCGAAAAGCTCCAAGTTCACCGGATGCTGCGGACCAAGTTTCTGCACCTGATCGAGCGACCACTTGTTGAGGGCGACCATGTACGTCCCGACCGGCGCTACGGTGTCTCCGCCGGGGATCGCGAGGTGGCCAATGTTGTAGTGCACGGGGATCTTCTCAAGAACGGTAAACGGCTTTTCAGTCACACCGGCATCGGGACCCAGGGTCCACTTGATGATCGCACTGTCAATGAAGAGGCTCGTGTACGCGTTGCCTTTGCCGTCGTACTGCGTATGGAGCGGCCCGGCACCGAGTTCGACATGCGCCGCAGTGACGGCCGTGATCGGGATGATCGGAACGCCGTAGCGGTCCGTGCCCTCGAAGTTCTTGTCCTCGATGGCCTTCTTGATCATCGTGATCGAGTACACCGTCACGGCCGGGTCGAGCTTGCCCGCGATCACGATGTAGTTTCCGTCGGGAGAGACCTCAACTCCATGCGGATTCTTCGGCTCAGGAATGAAGTGCAGGATGCCCTCACTGATGGCCACTTGCAACGGGATCACGCGGATGCCGTTCCGCATAATGATCTTGCCTGCCGCGACGACCTTTTCGGCTTTCTTCCAGTCAATGACGTGGAGGTAGTCGTATTTGTTCTTGGCCGCCCCGATTTCAATCGGCGGGTTCTTGTGAGACATGCCGACCGAGAGCTCGGCGTTGAACGAATTCAGGAACCCGTAGCCCGCGCTGGCCAGCTTGCCCATGTCCGCGAGATCCTGATTATAGGGTGGGAGCTCGATCTGAAAGCTTTTTTCGGGCACCAGGTGGCCCGTCGTCTGGTCGATCGCACACCAGCTCGAGAAGCCTCGATAAAGGTCCGCGTAGCTTTCGAGCGGCGCATATCCGTTATCGGTAATCGGCCGGGGAGTGATGGACGACACATGGGCGTACTCGGAATCGGGCGTGACGAACACTCCGCCGTGAGCGCTGCCGATGTTGGGGATGTCGTAGATCTGCTTCGTCTTGTAGTCGGCGAGGTCAACCATACCGATCCGCCCGTTGGCACGGTCGTTGACGTACAGCCAGCGGCCGTCATACCGGCCTTCGGTTTCCGAGAGGGCGGGATGGTGGGTGTCGCCCCAGCTCAGCAGATTGCTCTTGGTCGGATCGGACCCCCGCGGGATGACGCCGTCAACGTCCGTACCAAAGCCATATCCAGAGAATGAATCGCGAGAGAACACGGGAATGATCTTTAGCAGCCGCATCGAAGGGATGCCGATGATCGAGATCTGACCGGAGTGCCCGCCGGACGCGAACATGAAGAACGGATCATACTTGCCGGGTGGCACCACCGACGTCAGAGCCGCACGGGCCTCGGCACCGGTCAGTCCCCGGCTTGAGGCCACAGCCGCGAGTTCCCCACCGGCTCCTAGATTGTTGCCAACGTTCGTGCCGGTGATGCCAACGGCCGCGCCAGCGACCACACCACCGCCAACCTTGAGAAAATCTCTTCGTTTCATGGCGGGGATCTTCATGGCATGTTCCTCCTACTTGTCGCAGGTTCACACGGCTTTTCGGCGCGCAAAACAGGCACTAATGGCAGGTCATGCTCGCCCAGCTGAGGATCCCGAACAGGAGGCGGGCCACTACGGGCAGTGGGTCGCGTCAAAATACGCTTGACGCACGTCGTCACGTTTGCCGCGGCGGCTCCCACGATGCGACCGGCGAGACTTGGCCGGGGGCATGGGGTGGACGCACTCCACTTGGAATGCGTTCTAGCCTACCAATTGGATGATGCTCATCGAAGCATACCGGGTCTCGCCCCCGGTTCCGGAACAAGGGCGGTAGTTCTCATACTGTCGCCGCCGGCACAACTGTGGATTTCGTGGGTGAACGGATCGACACCAGTCGGAGCCAGAGCGCCGACGCTTCTCAGCCTTTGTGAATCAGGTCTACGATTCTTTGAGCGTTGTCGTCTGGAGCGATGCTGATCTGCACATGATCATCCTCCAAGGCTTCCATCACCACGGCGGCAGCCTGTATCTCGCCGCCGATCTTGATAATCAGGCGCGCCGAATCTCCGGCTTGGACAGCCTTCACCGTGAGGGCGTTAAAGACGATCGCCCCGTCTTCGGTGAACGTCACGTCAACCGCGTTCTGCCCCTCACCTTCGGCGATGGTGGCATCCTTCACTCCAGCTCGCTCAAGTGCGGATGGGAGAACAACATTCTCGCCATTGACCTGAACGCATTGCGGGTCCGCCCCATCAGCGCACGTCTCCGATACTGCCAACTCGATCGCTCCCCCTGTAGCCGACGCTGTATCGCTGGCGCCAACACCAGCCGAACACCCACTGAGGGCCAACACGATAAGTACGACCAGAGAGAGCCTGGGGGTTCGAGAAGCCATGAATATTCTTCCTTAGACGCGGGAGATGAGTGCTGGTACAGCTGCCGCGTCCAACCATTGTTGCCCGCCGCGGATTGGCGATCTACAAATTGGTCATCTGCACCAGCAGCGTCTCGGCGGCACTGGAGATGCTGCCAATTGAGGAGAGAGTGACGATGCCAGCAACGCCCCAGAACCAGTGGACGCGCTTTCCATCTCGGGGCACAGGTTACCAGGCATGGACTGGCGAGCGTTCGGGGCGTTCACTTCGCGGGCATCACGGCCGGGCGCCGCTCCATGTGCCGCCAAGCTCCTCCGGTCAGTGGACTCAGCGTGACGAGCGTGTAGACGACCGCGACGATTCCGAAGGCGAGCGACAGTCCGATCGTGTCGGCGGCGATGCCGCCGAGCAGGGCGCCGAACGGCACCCCCGCCCACGCACCGGCGTTGATCAAGCCGAACACCCGGCCGCGCATGTGTTCGGGTACGCGCTCGAGTTCCACCGCGCCGAGAATTGGGTTGATCGCCCCAGCCGCCAGGCCCGAGAGCACGGTCATCGCGACGAGCACGGGCAGCGGCGCACCGATAGCGAAGGCAGCGCTCGACGGGCCGCCAGCCACGGCGAAGCAAACCGCCAGGGTCACGCGGCGGGGCACCCGGTGAGCGACGAATCCGAAGGCCACGTTGCCCACCAGAGCGCAACCGCCCATGACCGCCACCAGCAGACCCAGAGCGGCCGCGCCTCCCAGACGATCGTTCGCGTAGAGGGGCATCAGGGTCGAGCCGCGGGCGGCGTCGAGCAGGTTCGTGACCAGCACGAGGCCCACGACCAAACGCATCAACGGGTCGTGGATGACGAAGCGGAATCCTTCAGCCAGGTCGGCCCAATACGAGGTACGGGGAGTGTCAACGCTGTCGCCGCTCAGCCTGACGGTGGCAGGGACGGCTGCCACGAACGCCCAGGTCAGCAGTGCTGAGACCGCGAACGTTGCCGCGTTGACGAAGAGGGCTGCGATCGGCCCCAGGAGCGCGACGAGCAGGCCGGCGATCGAGGCGCCGACCAGCTTA